>NZ_JBFBGK010000085.1:0-37949 GCF_040684615.1 Streptomyces sp. NPDC089919 | reverse complement strand
AGGCCGAGCTCGCGGCGAAGATGCGCCAGCGCACCGGCGCCGCGGTGGCCTTCGTCCTGGACTCCGGGGCCTGGGCCGAGGGCGGCCGACCCGACGCCGGGGTGGCGGCCGGCTGCGTCTCCCGATCACTTCCCGCCGCGGGCGGGCGGCCGCGTACCGGCCGGGCAGACTCACCGGATCGGCGCACCGCCGCCCGGCTCGGTTCGCCCGCGCGGGCTCGTACGGCGTACCGGGGTCCGGTGTGTCGGTGTGGCGCCCGGCGGGGGCCGGTCCGGCCGGTTCAGACTGACCGGGCCCCTCACCCCCACGTACGGGAGTCACCATGCCGCGTGCGCACCGCGCGTTCCGCTTCACCCTCCATGCCGTGGCCGCCTCGGTGGTCATGGCCGCCTCGCTGGCCGCCGCCCCCGCCCAGGCCGATGGCCGGTCCTCGCAGTGGTGCTACGTCAACGGTGTCGAGGCGCCGCCCGGGGACGTCTACGGCACCAAGGACGCGGACACGATCCTCTGTGAGAACGACGTCGTGAACGTGACGATCTACGGCGCCGGCGGCAACGACAACATCCGCGTCAAGGGCATGCTCATCGACTCGCAGGTGATCGGCGGCGAGGGCGACGACACCCTCCAGGTCAACAACCTCTACCCGCGCAACGGCGACTCGGCGGTGCGCGGCGGCATGGGCGACGACACCATCATCACCGCGCTGGTCGTCGGTGACGCCGCGCACGGCGCCGCGGTCTACGGCGACCACGGGAACGACCGCATCACCACCGGCAGCGTCATGGGCCAGCCCGGCGACTACGAGCGCGGTGGCGGCCAGGTCTTCGGCAACGACGGCAAGGACACCATCACCACCGGCACCGTCGACCTCGGCGGCCGGGTCCTCGGCGGCAGCGAGGACGACGTGATCGAGCCCAAGGCGGTCGGCCCGGAGTCCGCGGGCATCGTCCAGGGCGGCCCGGGCAACGACACGATCCGCGGGCTGCAGGACACCGTGCTCGTGATCGGCCCCGGCTACGGCCAGGTCGAGGGCGGCCTCGGCCGGAACACCTGCAAGGTGGCGCACGCGTCCAAGGGCGACCGGGTGCGCAGCACCGTCTCCGGCTGCTCCTGACCGGCAGGGGCGCCGGACCTCGGCGCCCCTGACCCCGGCCCCCCGACCCCGCCGGACGTCCCGGCGGGGTCAGCGGCGTTCGGGCTCCCGGGCGGGCGGGGCCGCCGGGTGCCGGGCCGGGCCGCGTTCGCGGAGCACCAGGCCGGCCGGCAGCAGGGCGTACGTGAGCGCCGCGCCGCAGACGAAGATCCCCGCGGAGACGGCGTAGGCGGTGTGGTAGCCCTCCAGGACTCCGGCGGCCAGCGCCTGCGGGGTACGCGGCCGGCCCGCCAGGTGGGCCGCGGTGGCCATGGTCGCCACGGTGCTCATCAGCGCGGTCCCCACCGAGCCGCCGACCTGCCGCATCGCGTTGATCAGCGCGGAGCCGACGCCCGCCTCGCGGGGCGGGATGCCCGCGGTGCCGAGGTTCATCGCCGTGGAGGTGATCAGTCCCATGCCGGCGCCCATGACCACCAGCGGGGGCACGATCCGGGTGGCGTACGGGCTGTCGACGGTGAGGTGGGTCATCCCGGCCAGGCCCGCGGCGGCCAGCAGCATGCCCAGCGGGATCCGGGGGCGCGCCCCCAGCCGGCGGAACAGCGAGGTGTTGGCGCCGATCGCGCTGGCCATGATCGAGAGGGACATCGGCATGAAGGCGAGTCCGGCGGCGGCGGGGCCGTAGCCGCGGATCCGCTGGAGGTAGTACGTGAGGAAGAGGAAGACGCCGAACATCCCGACCCCGGTGAGGAAGACGGCGAGCATGGCCGCCCCGCGCACCCGGTCGAGCAGTACGTGCAGGGGCAGCAGCGGTTCGGGGGCCCGGCGCTGCCACCAGACGAAGGCGGTGAGCAGGACGGCGGCGGCCAGCAGGTAGCCGTACGCGTGCCGGGAGCTCCAGCCGTGTGAACCGGCCTCCGCCAGGCCGTGCACCAGGCAGAAGAGCCCGGCGCAGGCCAGCGCGGTGCCGGGCAGGTCCAGCCGGGGCCGGTGCCGGCCGGGCGGCAGCCGGCGCAGCAGGAGCAGGGCGCCGGTGATGGCGAGGCCGGCGAAGACGACGTTGACGTACATGGTGGAGCGCCAGCCGAGGTGCTGGGCCAGCACGCCGCCCAGGAGCAGGCCCACCGCGCCGCCGGAGCCGGCCAGCGCCCCGAAGACGCCGAACGCCCGGCCGCGTTCGGCGGGTGCGGTGAAGGTGGTGGTGAGCACCGCGAGGGCGGCCGGGGCGAGCAGGGCGGCGAAGGCGCCCTGCACGGCGCGGGCCCCGACCAGGACCGCGAAGCTGCCCGCGGCACCGCCGACCGCGGAGGCGGCCGCGAAGCCGGCCTGGCCGACGAGGAAGGCCCGCCGGTGCCCGAAGAGGTCCGCGAGCCGGCCGCCGAGCAGCAGCAGGCTGCCGAAGGCCATGGCGTAGGCGGTGATCACCCACTGGCGCCGGCCGTCGGAGAAGCCGAGCGCGGCCTGGGCGGAGGGGAGGGCGATGTTCACGATGGTGGCGTCGAGGACGACCATCAGCTGACCGAGTCCGATGACGGCCAGGATCCACCAGCGGCGCGGGTCGGGCGGGGCGTCCGGGGGGCCGGTGCCCGGCCCGGCGGGGCCGGGGCCCGGGCCGGTGGGTCCGCCGGCGGCCGGGACCGTGGGTTCTGTCGACATGCCGGTACTTTCATCGGCCCGGCCGGCCTGACCCGGGATGCCACGCCCGGGGTCCGGCCGGCCGCGCCGGTATGCCGTCCGGACGGGGGAGCGCGGCCCGGCGCACACCGCTCATGGCTCGGGGCCCGCCCCCCGTGGGTGCGGGCCCCGAACCGTGCCTGGGTGATGCGGCGCCGGCGGTCAGGTGTTGGGGCGCTTGCCGTGGTTCGCGCCCTTCTTCTTGCGCGCGCGTCGCTTGTTGCCTCGCTTCGACATGGTGGTCGTCTCCCTCGCTGCTGGGCCCGGGGACGGGCGGGGCGTGCGGTGCCAGTCTTCTCCGGCCGGGCAGAATTCGCCATTCGGGTAAGAATGGGCCATTCGGGGTAATACTTTCTACATGGACACATTCGCGGAAATACTCCCCTTCCTCATGGTCGGGGTGGCCGTCAGTGGGTTCCTGCTCTTCTCCTTCTGGGGCGGGATGCGGGTACGCGACCGCGAGCCCGCGCCACCCACCCCCGAGAGCCAGCCGCACCTTCCCGAAGGCGGGGCCGTACTGGAGGTACGGGAGGAGCGGGAACACGTCGAGTTCCCCAAGGGCGGCCTCCAGCCGCACGAGATGATGGGGTACGGAAACTTCGGCAGCAGGTCCGCCGAGCACCCGGACGCGGCGCACCAGCAGTGGACCGAGCAGCGCCATGAGGAGAGGGGCGAGCGACCGAAGACCAGGACCAAGCACTGGGGACGGCACCAGACCGTCTGATCCGCCCCGGCCCGGAGGCCGCCGCCCCGCGAGGGCGGCGGCCTCCAGGCCGTGCAGGCGCATTCCGCGCCCCCTGGCCGTGCGCCCGACGTCAGGCGGAGCGGCGCTTGCGCGGGGTGGCGGTCTTGGCGGCCGTCGTCTTCGCCGTCGCCTTGGTCGCCCTGGCGGCGCTCTTCGAGGCCGAGGCCGAGGCCTTGGTACCGGCGGCCCCGGCGGCGGTCTTCTTCGCGGCGGCGGTGGTCTTCTTCGCCGCAGTCGCCGCGGTCGTCGCCGTCGCCGCGGACTTGGACGTCTTCTTGGCCGGGGCCGGGGCCTTCGTCGTCCGCTTGGCCGTGGCGTCCTTCTTGGGCGCCGCAGCGGCGCTCCGGCCGGCCGCCGCCGTGGACTTCTTGCCGCCCACCGCCTTGGGCTCGGCGGTGCGGCGGATCGGGGTCACCGCGGCCGGTTCGCCCCCGGCCTCCTCGCCGCGCGAGGCGCGGGCCGCCCGCACGCTGCTCTCCAGGGCCGCCATCAGGTCGATCACCTGGGCGCCGGGCTCGGCCGCGGCCTCCCGGGGGGCCTGGCCCGAGGACTTCGCGGCGATCAGCTCCTCGACCGCCGAGCGGTAGTCGTCGTGCATCGACGCCAGGTCCACCTCGCCCAGGGTGGCCATCAGCGCGTCGGCCAGGTCCAGCTCGGCCTCGCGGACGGTCACCTCGGTCTCGGGCGCGACGCCTTCCGGGGCCCGGATCTCGTCCGGCCACAGCAGCCCGTGCATGGCGATCACGTCGTCCACCACCCGCAGCATGCCCAGCCGCTCGCGGCCGCGCAGCGCGAACTTGGCGATGGCCACCCGCTGGCTGCGCTTGAGGGCTTCGCGCAGCAGGGTGTACGGCTTGGCGGCCGGGACGCCGTTCGCCGCCAGGTAGTACGCGGCGTCCATCTGGAGCGGGTCGATCTCGGAGGCCGGCACGAAGGAGACGATCTCGATGGTCCGGGCCGTGGGCAGCGGGAGGACCGCCAGGTCCTCGTCCGTGATCGGGATGATCGAGCCGTCCGCCTCCTCGTAGCCCTTGCCGATCTGGTCGGTGGAGAGCTCCTCGCCGTCCAGTTCGCAGACCTTGCGGTAGCGGACCCGGCCGCCGTCGGAGGTGTGGATCTGGCGGAAGGAGATGGAGTGGCTCTCGGTGGCGTTCACCAGCTTGATCGGGATGCTGACCAGCCCGAAGGAGATCGCCCCGTTCCATATGGATCGCACGATGCGTCACCTTTCGTGACGGTCTCTGCCCTGCTGCCCGGTTCGCCGGATCGTGGGAGTCTCATCGTATGACGCCGATCACAGAGGTGGAGGGGCGTCGGGTGGCGCTCAGCAACCTCGACAAGGTGCTCTATCCGGAGAACGGATTCACCAAGGGCGAGGTGGTGCACTACTACGCCCGGGTCGCCGGGGCGCTCCTCGCCCACCTGCACGACCGGCCGGTGTCCTTCCTGCGCTACCCCGACGGGGTGACGGGGGAACGGTTCTTCACGAAGAACCCGCCGCCGGGCACGCCGTCCTGGGTGCGGACCGCCCGGGTACCGCGCTCCGACGGCGGCGGCTGGGGCCGCGGGGGCGGGTACGGCGGCGGGGGCGGCGGGACGGTCGCCGAGCAGGTGCTCGTCCAGGACCTGGCCAGCCTGGTCTGGGCGGCGAACCTGGTCGTCGAGTTCCACGTCCACCAGTGGCGGGCGGCGGAGCCGGGGATCGCCGACCGGATGGTCTTCGACCTGGACCCCGGCCCGCCGGCCACGGTGGTGGAGTGCTGCGCCACCGCGGGCTGGCTGCGCGAGCGGCTGACCGCGGACGGCTTCCACGTCTTCGCCAAGACCAGCGGCTCCAAGGGGCTGCACCTGTCCGTGCCGCTCGAACCGACCCCCGCCGAGCAGGTCTCGGCGTACGCGAAGCAGCTCGCGCAGGAGGCGGAACGGGAGCTGCCGGAGCTGGTGGTGCACCGGATGGCGAAGGCGCTGCGGCCGGGCAAGGTCTTCGTGGACTTCAGCCAGAACGCCGCGGCCAAGACCACGGCCGCGCCGTACACGCTGCGGGCCCGGCCGCTGCCGACGGTCTCGGCGCCGGTGTCCTGGGAGGAGGTCGCGGCCTGCCGGGACCCCGCCGAGCTGGTCTTCCTGCCCGAGGACGTGATCGGCCGGCTGGCGCGGGACGGCGACCTCTTCGGGCCCCTGATCAACCTGAACCGGGCGCGGGGGCTGCCGGGGCGGGGCCGGCGGGGGGCGGCGTGATCCGGGTGGCGCTGGCGGCCGCGGTGCGGGAGCTGCCGCGGGGGGCCGGGCTGGCGTACGAGCCCAAGTTCGACGGGCACCGGGTGGTGGTGGTGCGGACCGCCGCCGACGTGGTGCTCCAGGCCCGGTCCGGGCGGACCGTGACGGGCGCCTTCCCGGACCTGGCGGCGGCGGCACTGCGGCTGCCGGCGGACACCGTGCTCGACGGCGAGGTGGTGGTGTGGCACGCCGGGCGCACGGAGTTCGCGCTGGTCCAGCGGCGGGCCGCGGCCACGGCGGCGCGCGCGCCGCTGCTCGCGCGGTCGCTGCCGGCGTCGTACGCGGCCTTCGACGTGCTGGAGCTGGCGGGGCTGGACCTGCGGGGACGGCCGTACGAGCAGCGGCGGGCGATGCTGGTGGACCTGCTGCTGCCGCTGGGGCCGCCGCTGCAGCCGGTACCGATGACCACGGATCCGGAGCTGGCCACGACTTGGTACGAGACGTTGCCGGCGAGCGGGATCGAGGGGCTGGTGATCAAACGGCTGGACCAGGCCTATCCGGCGGGGCGGCGGGCCTGGCGCAAGCTGCGGCACACCGACACGACGGATGCGGCGGCGGTCGGCTACACGGGACCGGCCCGGCGGCCGACCGCCTTCGTCCTGGTCCTCCCCGACGACGACACGCCGGTCGTCTCGTCCCCGCTGTCCACCGGCGTACGGGGGGAGGCGGTGGCGGCGCTGCGTCGCCCTGGCCCGGCTACGGATGCCCCCTCCGGTGCGGGGCCCGGCTCCGCCGGGGGTGTGGGTGCCGTTGCCTCTGGCGAGGAGCCGGTGGGGGTGGTCACGGCGATCGGGCTGGGAGAGGTGCCGTACCGGCTGCTGGATCCGCCGTTGACGGTGGAGGTACGGAGGGCCAGTACGCGGCATCCGCCGCCGGAAGTCCTCCGGGTCCGGGCGGACCCGTAGGCGCGCTTGCGTCGCCTCGCCGCTTCAGCCGGGCTGGGGGTACCTTCCAGCCGCGCGGCGTTTGAGCGCACCGGCGCGGAGCGGCGGTACGGGGTCCGGGGCTTGCCCCGGTTTCGGGATGGGGGTCCCCCCGGACGGAGTCTGGGGGAGGGCGGGTTAGGGGACCGCTCCGCGCAGCGGCCGGGCTCCGCCCCGGCACCCCGCGCCTCAAACGCCGGCGAGGCTGGTTGTACCGGGTCCCCCAGCGGGGCTGGAGGTGCCGGGTCCCCCCGGCGGGGCGGGCCGGTAGGGGTAGGCCGCGCCCAGGTTTCGGGGCGCCGCCCCGGACCCCGCGCCTCAAACGCCGGCGAGGCTGGTTGTACCGGGTCCCCCAGCGGGGCTGGAGGTGCCGGGTCCCCAACGGGGCCGCTTCAGCGGCTACGCCGAGGTCCAGGTGTGGCGGGTGCGGGCCAGGGTGTGGAGGGCTTCGGTGTCGGCGGGTTTCAGGACGCCGGCGAGGGCGGCCAGGGCGGGGGTCTCGCCTTCGCGGAGGATGCGGACGTCCCGCAGGGTCGGGGCGATCGTGACGCGCGCGGCGTCGACCACCGCGAGCACCGGGCTGACCGCGGCGGCAAGCGCATGGGAGGCCCGTTCGGCCGCCCGCCGGGCCCAGCGGACCTCCGGCCGCGGCTCGGCCCGCCCCACGCCCAGCAGCAGGTCCCCGACCGCCGCCCGCTGCCGCCGCCCCGCCATCGTACGGACCGCGAAGACGCCGCCGGGTCCGATCAGCAGGTGGTCGATGCGGCCGCTGCCCGCCGCCCCGGCCCCCGGCAGCGGGATCGAGTGCAGCACCCGCCACCCCCGCTCCTCCAGCAGGTCCAGCTCGGCTCCGAAGCGCTGCTGCGCCAGCAGGTCGTGCCGCAGCCCCCGGCCGCGCCGCCCCCGCTCGCCGTAGGCGAACTCGCCCAGCAGCGCCTCCCCCGGCCGGTTCGGGGCGAGGTCGTCGTCCGGGTGCAGGGCGAGCCGGTGGAGCTCGGCCGGCGTGGGCACCGGCGGCGGCCCGACGGTGTAGGAGCCGGTCAGGTAGGGGGCGAGCGCGGCAAGCACGGCCGCCTCGTGCTCCGCGCCGAGCAGGCTGATCCGCCCGGCCTCGCGGTCGTACCAGGCGACGGTCCGCCCCTCGGGGAGGCTCACGTACAGCCGCTGCGCGCCGCGCTCGCGCACCGGCACGACTCTCAGTCCCATCCCCGTCACCCCCACCCGCGCCCGGGCGGGGCGCCCGGACTCCGGTGCCCATGGGAGCAGCAGGCCGCCCGGGCGGCAAGACGCGCGGCACCCGGCGGTTGTGTAACGACATCGCCGGGACAGCTATGGACGGCTGTTACACGGCCACGGTCCGGCTGATACACCCCGCTCCTAGCGTGGGTACCACCAGCGCAACCCCCCGTCCCCACCCCGCCGAACCGCCGAGGACCCGCCGTGACCACCTTCCGCCGCACCGCCGCCCGCGCCGCCGCCGTCACCGCGCTCCTGGGGAGCGTGCTGGCGCTGCCCGCCGCGGTCGCGCTGGCCGGGCCCGCCGATGCGGCCCCGGCCCGGACCCCCGGCGCGGCCCAGGCGCCCGTGCCGCCCGCACTCTCGCCGGTCAAGAGCGTGTCGCTGGCCGACGGGGTCTCCACCGCGAACGTCTACCGGACCGGTCCGACCGGCGGTTTCCGGGCGGACGTGCAGGCCGGCGGCACCGTCCGTACGGTGCTGCGCACCGCCGACGGCTCCCCCGCGTACGCGGAGCGGGCCGGTCTGCACATCGCGCTCCAGCCGGACGGCCGGGTCAGCTCCTGGGTGGACGGCACCCGCCGGTCCGCGGCCGGGCACGGCACCCCGCTCGGGAACGGCGACGGCCACAAGACCGCCCACCGCACCGGGTACGCGCTCTCCGCCAAGCCGCTCGGCGCGGTCAACGCCGGGGTGCAGGCGCTGCGTCCGGCCGACGGCGGCGGGCCGGGCGACGGCGTGCTGCTGGTCGGCGCGGGCGCCGGGATGGCCGCCGTCGGCGCCGCCGGCCTGGGCTTCGCGATGCTGCGCCGCGGCCGCGCCTCGTCCTGACCCGCGCCTCCCCCACCCGGGCGACACGAGGCGCGCCGGCCTCGGGCCGCCGGAATCCATCAGGCGGACAAATGGGACTTCCCGCCGCATAGGGTTTACCGTGCGACGCAGGGACCGCAGTTGCGCCCGACCACGTCACCGGCCACGCGGACGCGCCGCGCGGCCCCCGGAGCCAGGAGGCCCGTGAAGCTCCGCCGCACCCCGCCCAGACCCGCCCGCCGGCCGGCGGGCGCGGTGCCGCTCGCGCTGGTCCTGCTGGCCCTGGCCGCGGCCGCCACGGGCTGCGGCGGGGCCGGCCGGCTGGAGAGCGCCGGCCCCACGCCGGTGGCCAGCGGGCCGCTGCACCTGTGGCCGGGGCACAAGGGCGCCACGGTCCCGCCGGTGGACCCCGGCGGCCAGCCGCCCGAGTACGTCCAGGGCATTCCGCCGGTGAAGGACCAGGACGTCCACGGCGTGGACCCGCTCGCCCTCGTGAAGGCCGAGATCGCGGCCAACCCGGACGTGGCCAGCGGTCCCGAGGCGCTGCCCCCGGAGACCGCGCAGGCGATCAAGGCCTGCACCACGGCGGCGGCGCCCGGCTGCCCGGTGCTCGCCCCGTACTACCGGGACCTGACCGGCAACGGCCACGACGAGCTGATCATCGGCATCGCACTGCCCCAGGACCAGCTCGCCGTCCGTGCCTACACCGCGGACCAGGACGGCCGGCTGAACCGCATCATGGGCACCATCGACTCGGTGATCTCGGTGGAGGTGGCCGGCCGGGACGTCATCCTGCGGGTGCCCGGCGGCAACCCGGGCTACGAGCTGATCATCGCCTGGTCCTGGGACGAGAAGCAGCGCACCATGCTGCCCACCCGCGACCAGGTCGTCCGGGTGACCCAGCCCCGGCGCAGCCGGCTCCCCAGACTCCCGGCCACCGGCCCGAGCGCGGCCGCGAAGTCCCCGTCGGCCGCCCCGACCCCGGCCCGGCAGGGGCCGTCCGCCGACCCGGACGAGACCCCCCGACCGCCGTCCGCCGCACCGAGCCCGGCCGGGAGAAGCTGATGCGCGGGCCCCGGCTGCCGGCCTGGACGGCGACGCTGACCTGGAAGTCCGCCTGCTTCATCGTGGTCATGTGCTGTGCGCTGGCGGCCGTGCTCGGCGCGCTGGTGCACGTCGAGGTGACCCGGCAGACCGTCCAGACCGCCCGGGACAAGGCGCTCGCGAAGCTGACCCTCGCCTCCCAGGCGTACGAGGCCGGCGAGGCGCTGCCGCCGGGCTCGGGCATCGACCCGGACGGGCTGCCGCCGTCGCTGCGCGCGCTCGCGCTGGGCGGCCTGCGGGGCACCATGGTCGACGACTTCCGGGGCGCCCCCACCATGTGGGCGGCGGCCCCGGCCGACGGCCGGGCGCTGGCCGCCACGATCGACTACGGCCAGAGCGCCCGGACGATCAGCGGGCTGGACAACGCGATCATCGGCTCCTCGGTGCTGGCCATCGGCGGCACGCTGCTGCTCGGCGCCTTCGCGGTCACCCGGGTCACCCGGCGGCTGCACCTGACCGCGCAGGTGGCCCGCCGGATCTCGGCCGGCGACCTGGACGCGCGGGTGGCCGACCCGCGGACCAAGGACCCCTCCCGGCACCAGGACGAGGTGGCCACGGTCGCCGGGGCGCTCGACACCATGGCCTCCACGCTCCAGGCCAAGCTGCTCAGCGAGCAGCGCTTCACCGCCGACGTCTCGCACGAGCTGCGCACCCCGCTGACCGGGCTGACCGCGGCCGCCGAGCTGCTGCCGGAGGGCCGGCCGACGGAGCTGGTGCGCGAACGGGTCCGTACGATGCGGCAGCTGACGGAGGACCTGCTGGAGATCTCGCGGCTGGACTCGGGCCGCGAGCAGGTCGAGGCGGACCTGCACCCGCTGGGCGAGGTGGCGCGGCGGGTGGTGCGGGCCTCGGGCACCGCGACCGAGGTGGTCGTGGTGCGGGACGTCTACGTCGAGACGGACCGGCGGCGGCTGGAGCGGGTGCTGGGCAACCTGGTCGCCAACGCGCACAAGCACGGGCGGGAGCCGGTGTCGCTGACCGTGGACGGGCCGGTGGTGTCGGTGCGCGACCACGGCGAGGGGTACCCGCCGTACCTGGTGGCGCACGGGCCCCAGCGGTTCCGTACGGAGCCCAAGGCGGGGGTGAGCGGGCACGGGCTGGGGCTGACCATCGCGGTGGGGCAGGCCGGGGTGCTGGGCGCCTCGCTGGTCTTCCGGAACCCTGACTCCGGCGGGGCCGAGGCCGTGCTGACCCTGCCGGCGCCGGTGGATCCGGCCCCGGGGGCCTGACCCCGCCCGGGGCCCCTGCCCCTACTCGGAGTCCGCGCCGGGCCGGGGCACCGGCTTGGTCCAGGGCCAGCGCAGCCGGGGGCGTTCGCCGGTGGGGTCGAAGGCGTACTTCCAGCCGGTCTGGAGGTGCAGGCGGCGGGTGTAGCCGGCCGCCTCGCGCCGGTAGACCAGCACGGTGGGCGGGCCGCCGTCGGCGGCCGGGACGGGGATCTCGTACACCTTCGGCGGGTGTCCGGTCGGGCCGAGCAGGATCGGCAGGACCCGGCCGTCCATCGGCCCGCCCTCGAAGGGGGTGTCAGCGCTTCTCACCCCTCCAGTGTCACAGCCCCGGGGCTCAGAGCAGGTGCGCGGCCTCCGCGACCACCGGCAGCACCCGCCGGGCCAGCCGCCCGGCGGCCCCCTCCGCGGACTCCAGGGCGAGGGCCGCCCGGGCCGCCGCGGCGGTCTGCGGGTCGGTGGCCGCGGTGGCGGTCAGCAGGGCGACGAAGTGGTCGACCAGCCAGTCCCGCAGCTCGGCCACGGCCGGCTGGCGGCCCTCGTCCAGCCAGATCAGCGAGGCCGCCTCGACGGCCGTGATCCAGGTCCGCACCATCATCCGGAGCCGGGGGCCGGGCTCCGGCACCGCCAGGTGGAGCAGGATCTGCTCGGCCGCGGCCCGGCGCACCTCGTCGACGGTGGCCGTGGTCCGGGAGGTGTCGGCGACGCTGCCGCCCTGGAGCAGCGCGCTGAAGCCGGTGGCGTGCCCGGCGACGAAGGCCAGGTAGTGGTCCAGGGCCCGGGACAGCCGCAGCGTCAGCGGGCCGGTCTGGGGCTGGGCGAAGCACTGCTCCAGCTCGTCGGCGGCGGTGCGCAGCGCGGCCTCGTACAACTGCTGCTTGCCGCCGGGGAAGTAGCGGTAGACCAGCGGCCGGGAGACCCCGGCCGCCTCCGCGACGTCGTCCAGCGAGACGTCCTCCGGCGCGCGGTGGGCGAAGAGCGACAGGGCCGCCTCCAGCAGCTGGCCCCGCCGCTCGGCCACGCTCAGCCTGCGGTAACCGCCCCTGGGGGCCGTCCGAGTGGTGGAGCCGGTGGTCCGGGTCGTCATGCCCGGCAGCGTAACCCCCCGTACGGACGCCCAGGGAACGCTCACGCCAGCAGGCCCGAGCTCTTCCACAGGCGGCGGCCGACCCCGCGGAGCAGGCCGATGTCGTCCAGGAAGTCCGTCAGCCGCTTGGCGCCGGACTGCATGACCTCCCGGCGGTGGCCGCTGGCCTTCACCTGGGCCACGGCCTCCCGGCGGTCCAGGCCGACGTTGTCGTACACGGCCGGGTTGACGAAGGCGATGGAGAACACCCGGGCCGCCTCGCCGCAGCTGATCCGGGTCAGCTCCTGCTCCCAGCGCGGGGCGGTGAGCATCTGGCGGCGCAGTTCCTCGCGGGCGTACCGGACGTGCCGGGCCTCCTCCACGACGTGGATCTTGGTGACCCCGCGCACCAGCGGCTGGATCCGCTCGTCCGGGAAGGTCAGCCGCTGCATCCAGTCCAGGATCTCCTCGCCGAGCAGGGTGCAGGCGAAGGAACCGGGGGTGGTGGAGATGGTCTTGAGGACCCGGGCGAGGTTGTGGTTGGTGCGCGAGACGGGGTAGGCGGGCGCCCCGCCGGTCTGGATCATCCGGGCGAACATCATCGAGTGGCGGCACTCGTCGGCGATCTCGGTCAGCGCGTAGCGGACGTGATTGCTGGTCAGGGACTTGTCGTAGATGTGCCGGACCAGCAGCTGCATGAGGATGATCTCGAACCAGATGCCCAGCGAGGCCAGCGCGGCGGCCTCGTGCCGGGCCAGCTCCATGCGCTGCTCCTCGGACATCTTCTTCCAGAGCGGGGTGTCGTAGAGCGAGACCAGCTCCGGGGGCCAGAACCACTTGCCCTCGACCGGCGGTGCGTCCCAGTCGAGTTCCTTGTCCGGGTCGAAGGAGTGCTTGGCGGAGGACTCCAGCAGCCGCTCGGCGATCTGCTCACGGTCCTTGAGCAGGCCGAGCGCGTCGCGCAGGACGGTGCGGTCGGTCGTGGTCGTCATGGGATCGGACACCTCGTGAGTGGGTTACCAGCGGTCACCTCTTATGAGACTGCTTGTCAGCAAGACCGTCAATCCCCTGCGCGTCACTTGTTGACCCCGCGTCTACCAACGTGTGAACCTGCCAACTGTCCAGTCCTGTACGGAACTCCGCGACGACGCGGAAGGCAGCGGGAGACAAGGGGGCGTCCGTGTCGACGCACGAGCTCTACACCAGCGGCCCGACGGAGGGGACCTGGGAGGTCCCCGCCGCCGGTTCGGCCCGGTTCACCTGGGAGTACGACGACGGCCGCGAGCGGCTGCTGGCCCTCTACCAGAAGGGCAAGGACAAGCAGTGGGACGGGGCCAAGCGCATCGACTGGGACCTCGGCGTCGACCCGTACGACCCGCTCGGCACCCCCGACGAGGTCCTGACGCTCTACGGCAGCCGGCACTGGCCCAAGCTGACCGAGAAGGACAAGGGCGAGCTGCGCCGGCACTACGCGGCCTGGAACTTCAGCCAGTTCCTCCACGGCGAACAGGGCGCCATGGTCTGCGCCGCCCGGATCGTGGAGTCCGTCCCGGACCTCGACGCCAAGTTCTACTCCGCCACCCAGACCATGGACGAGGCCCGGCACGCCGAGATCTTCGGCCGCTTCCTGCACGAGAAGGTCGGGATGCTCTACCCGGTCAACGACAGCCTCCAGGGGCTGCTCGGCGACACCTTGCGCGACTCCCGCTGGGACATGCCCTACCTCGGCATGCAGGTGCTCATCGAAGGCCTCGCGCTGGCCGCCTTCGGGATGATCCGGGACACCACGGACAAGCCGCTGCCGAAGCAGATCCTGGCGTACGTGATGCAGGACGAGGCCCGGCACGTGGCCTTCGGCCGGATGGCGCTGCGCGACTACTACAAGCAGCTCACCGACGCCGAGCGGCGCGAGCGCGAGGAGTTCGTGATCGAGGGCTGCTACCTGATGCGGGACCGGCTGCGCGGGGTGGAGGTGCTGGAGAACTTCGGCATCCCGAAGCAGGAGGCCGAGGAGCTTTCCGAGCAGTCCGAGTTCCTGCACCTCTTCCGCAGGCTGCTCTTCAGCCGGATCGTGCCCTGCGTCAAGGACATCGGGCTGTGGGGCGAACGGCTCCAGAAGGCCTACCTCGACATGGGCGTCTTCGAGATGGGCGACTCCAACCTGGACCTGCTGATGGCCCAGGACGAGGAGCTGGCCGAGGCCCTGGACCGGGAGCGGTTCGCCGCCGAGGAGGCCGAGCGGGTGGCCGAGGTCCGGGCGGCCGTCGCGGAGGGGGCCCGGGCGGACTGACCCGCCCCCGTACGCCGGACCGCCCGCGGCCGTCTCAGCGGGCGGGGCGGCGGCCCGGGGCTGCGGGCGCCGGGCGCGCCCCCGGCTCGGCGGCGAGGGCCGCCGCCATCACGGCCCGGGCGATCGGGGCCGCGCTGCTGTTGCCGCTGATGTCGCCCCGGTCGGCCTCGGCGTCCTCGACCACCACGGCGACGGCCACCCCCGGCACCGGGGTGTTCTCCGCCCGGGCCCAGGCGATGAACCACGCATAGGGAGTGCCGGCGTTGCCCAGCCCGTGCTGGGCGGTGCCGGTCTTGCCGCCCACCTCGGCGCCCGGGATCGCGGCGTTCCTGCCGGTGCCCTCCTCCACCACCTTGCGCATCAGCTGCTGCAACCGCAGCGCGGTGGCCGGGTTCATCGCCCGGTGCAGGTCGTGCCGGCGGGCCCGCCGGACCGGGTCGCCGTCGTGCTGGGTCGCGGCCTCCACCAGGTACGGGCGGCGGATCTCGCCGCCGTTGGCCACCGCGGCCGCGACCATCGCCATCTGGAGCGGGGTGGCCCGGGTGTTGAACTGGCCGATCGAGGAGAGGGCCAGCTGGTCCCGGCTCATGTCGGTGTCGAAGTTCGAGCGGGACACCCAGGAGGGCACCCGGAGCCCGCCGTCGTTGAAGCCGAATCGTTCCGCCGCCTCGACCATCCCGCGCAGCCCCACCTCGACGCCGATCTTGGCCATGACCGTGTTGCAGGACCACTGGATCGCCGCGGCCATCGAGGCGTCCTCGCAGCCCGTCGAGGCGTTCGGCAGCGGGGTGTTCGTCCCGGGCAGCACGTACGGGTCCGGGGTCCGGGTGGGCGCGTCCGCGTCGGTGACCACCTCCGCGTCCAGCGCCGCCGCGGCCGTCACGATCTTGAAGGTGGAGCCGGGCGGATAGGTCTCCCGCAGCGCCCGGTTGAGCATCGGGCGGGCCGGGTCGGCGTTCAGCCGCGCCCAGGCCCGGGCCACCCCGGGCCCGGTCCCGGAGAGTTCCGCCGGGTCGTAGGAGGGGCTGCTGACCAGCGCGAGGATCCGTCCGGTGGCCGGCTCCAGCGCGACCACCGCCCCGCGCCGGCCGGCCAGCCCGGTGTACGCGGCCGCCTGGAGCCCGGCCTTCACGGTGGTGACGGCGTGCCCGGCGGCCGGCCGGCGCCGGGTCAGGTCGTGCCACAGCGGCAGCACCGTCAGCGCCGGGTCGGTGCCGGCCAGCACGCCGTCCTCGGCCCGCTCCACGAAGCTGGTGCCGTAGGTCTGCGAGGCGAAGCCGGTCACCGGGGCGTACAGCGGGCCGTTCGCGTACGTGCGTTCGTAGCGCAGGGCCTGGCCGCTGTCCCGGGAGCCGGTCACCGGCCGGCCGTCGACCAGGATGTCCCCGCGCGGCCGGGCGTACCGGGCGATGTCGCCGCGCTTGTTGGCCGGGTTGGCGGACAGCTCGGCGGAGCGCACCAGCTGGAGCCGCGCGGTGTGGAACAGCAGCGCCACCAGCAGCACCAGGCAGCAGTACGCCGACCAGCGGATGTAGCGGATCAAGGGGTGCCCCCTGACTCCGGGCCGGCCGGGACCGGGCGGCGGGCGCTGTCGCTGACCCGCACCAGCAGGGCCACGATCAGCCAGTTGGTGACCACCGACGAGCCGCCCTGGGCCAGGAAGGGCATCGCCATGCCGGTCAGCGGGATCAGCCCGGTCACCCCGCCGGCGATCACGAAGACCTGGAGGGCGATGATCGTGGCCAGCCCGGTGGCCAGCAGCCGGCCGAAGGGGTCGCGCAGCGCCAGCCCGGCCCGGAAGCCCCGTGCCACCAGCAGCGCGTACAGCAGCAGGATCGCGGTCAGCCCGGCGAGCCCCAGCTCCTCGCCCGCGGTGGCCAGGATGAAGTCGGACTTGGCGGCGAAGCCGATCAGCAGGGAGTGGCCGGCCCCCAGGCCGGTGCCGAGCGCGCCGCCCTCCCCGAAGGCGAAGAGCGACTGGGCCAGCTGCCCCGGGCCCCGGCCCGCCGCGATCGAGGCGAAGGGGTCGAGCCAGTCCTGCACCCGGCCGTGCACGTGCGGCTCGAGGGTGCCGACGGCGAAGGCCCCCAGGCCGGCCAGCACCAGCCCGATGGCGATCCAGCCGATCCGGCCGGTGGCCACGAAGAGCATCACCACGAACAGCCCGAAGAACAGCAGCGAGGTGCCGAGGTCCCGCTCCAGGACCAGCAGTCCCACGCTGATCAGCCAGATGGTCAGGATCGGCGCCAGCACCCGGCCGGGCAGCAGCCGGAACCACCAGACGCGGCGGCCGGTGAGGGCCAGCGCGGTCCGGTTGGCGGCCAGGTACGCGGCGAAGAAGACCGCGAGCAGGACCTTGGCGAACTCCCCGGGCTGGAAGGAGAGGCCGCCGGCCCGGATCCAGATGTGCGCGCCGTTGGTCGCCGGGAAGAACACCGGCACCAGCATGAGCAGCAGGGCGGCGGCCACCGACAGGTAGGCGTACCGCTGGAGCGCCCGGTGGTCGCGCAGCAGCAGCACCGCGGCGACGAACAGCCCCAGGCCCAGCCACGACCAGACCAGCTGCCCGCCGGCACCGGGCCGGCTCTGCGGGCCGGCGAGGTCCAGGCGCTGGATGAGCACCAGCCCCAGGCCGTTGAGCAGCACCGCGATCGGCAGCAGCAGCGGGTCGGCGTACGGCGCGCGCAGCCGGACGGCCAGATGGGCGAGGAGGGCGGCCAGGCCCAGTCCGGCGGCGTGCCGGGAGACGTCCGCGGGGGCCGTGCCGCGGACCGCCAGCCCGACGCAGGTGTAGCCGAGGAGCACGATCAGGACGGCGCCGGCGAGCAGGGCCAGCTCGATCCCCCGGCGGCGGGGGTGGGGAGGTGCGGGGGGTGGGGCCTCCTCGGCCACTTTCGCCGTCAATGCGGTCATATCGGCACGGTAGCAAGCCGACGAAGTGTATGTCCCCTTATGTAACGATCTGCTGACATCACGTCAGTCATGGCGGACAGGGTGTGGGCCACAAGGGTGGGGTGGGTGGCAGGGCCGACCCGGTCGGGCGATTTGTCGTACTTCGCATGGCACGATCCCCCCGAACCCACGGAGGTGATCACATGCCCGGACGGCTCCTGCGCCTGGTCTGCGCCGCCGCGACCGCCGGCGTGGCCCTGGCGGCCGCCGCTCCCCCGTCCGCGGCCGGCGCGCCCCCCGCCGCCGTCCGCGAACCCGCCCCGGACACCGCCCCGGACAGCGCGCCCGACCCGGCCCCCGGCGACGGCCCGGTACCGGCCGACGCCAAGGCGGGCGGGGTGAAGGAGCTGCTGGGGCGGCTCCAGACCCTGTACCGGGAGGCCGAGGAGGCCAGCGAGGCCTACAACGCCACCGAGGTCGCGCTGGACGCCCGCCGCAAGGAGGAGCGCCGGCTGAGCGGCGACCTCGGGAAGGCCCGGACCACGCTCGGGGCCGGCCGGGCCGCGGCCGGACGGCTGGCCCGGCAGCAGTACCAGGGCGCCGCGGGCTTCTCCCCGTACGTGCGGATGCTGCTCTCCGGCGACCCCGGACAGGCCCTGGACGAGCGGCGGCTGGCCCGGCGGGAGGCCGCCCACCAGGCGGGCGTGCTGGCCCGGCTGGCCGGCGCCGAGAAGCGGGCCGACTCGCTGGCCACCGAGGCCCGCAAGGCCCTGGACACCCAGCAGACCCTGGCGGCGAAGCAGAAGGCCCAGCGCGACGGGGTCCGGTCCCGGCTCACGGAGGTCGAGAAGCTGCTGGCCTCGCTGACCGCCGACCAGCTCGCCGAACTCGGCGAGCTGGAGCGGGCCGGCACCGAGCAGGCCCAGCAGCAGCTGGAGGACTCCGGCCGGCTGGGCCCCGGCGGCACCCGGGCCCCCACCGCCGAGGGCGGCGCGGCCCTGGAGTACGCCGCCGAGCAGATCGGCAAGCCGTACGTGTGGGGCGCCGAGGGCCCCGCGTCCTTCGACTGCTCGGGGCTGACCTCCCAGGCCTGGGCGCACGCCGGCCGGGCCATCCCGCGCACCAGCCAGGAGCAGTGGGCGCAGCTGCCGAAGGTGCCGCTGAACGAACTCCGCCCGGGCGACCTGGTCCTGTACTTCCCCAAGGCCACCCACGTGGCGATCTACCTGGGCAAGGGCATGGTGATCCAGGCGCCCCGGCCGGGGGCCCGGGTCAAGGTCTCCCCCATCGCGGCGAACCCGCTGCTGGGCGCGGTCCGCCCGGACCCGGGCGGCCGGCCGCTGGCCGAGTACAGTCCGCCGCCGCTCCCGAAGGAGGCGGCGGCGGAGGGCACCGGCGGCGGGGACGACTCCGGCTACTCCTCGGAGGAGGCTCCCGCGGCGGCGGCCACGGAGGCCGAGACCTCCGCCAGGTAGTCCGCCGCGTCCTCGGGGTCGTAGAAGTACCCGTCGAAGTCGGCCGGGTTGTCGAAGCCGTTGGCGAACCGGTCGGCGACGGGCTGGAGCTGCCCGGCCGCGCCGATCAGGTTCAGCACGTGCTCCGGCGGCACCCCGAGCATGGCGTTGGTCCACTGCGTGACCGGCTTGCCGGAGGTGAACCAGAACTTGTCGAAGGTGGCCTTCATCCAGGCCTCGTCGAACTCCTTGTCCCCGTGCATCAGGATCGAGGAGAGGTACGAGGCGGCGCACTTGGACGCCGAGTTGGAGCCCTGCCCGGTGATCGGGTCGTTGGCCACGACCACGTCCGCCACGCCCAGCACCAGCCCGCCGCCGGGCAGCCGGCCGATCGGGTTGCGCACCACCGGCGCGTACCGGCCGGCCAGGGTGCCGCCCGCGTCGGTCAGCTCGACCCTGGTGGCCCGGGCGTACTCCCAGGGCGTGTACTTCTCCATCAGTTCGAGGGTGAGCGCCAGGTGCTCGGCCGGGTCCTTGATCCCCTGGAAGACGTCCAGCGGTCCGCCCGGCAGGCCCTCCCAGAAGAGGATGTCGGCGCGGCCGGAGGTGGTCAGGGTCGGCATCACGAAGAGCTCGCCGACCCCGGGGACCAGGTTGCAGCGCACCGCCTCGGTGTCCGGGTGCTCCCGGCGCGGGCCCAGGCCGTGCACGTAGCTGACGGCCAGGGCGCGCTGGGGGGCGTCGTACGGGGAGCGGGCGGCGTCCCGGCCGAACATCGAGACCAGTTCGCCCTTGCCGGCGGCGACCAGCACCAGGTCGTAGGTGCGGGCGAAGAAGTCGAGGTCGGAGACGGTCGCGCCGTGGATGACCAGCTGGCCGCCGCGCTGCGCGAAGGTGTCCAGCCAGCCGGCCATCTTGACCCGCTGGTCGACGGACTGGGCGTGGCCCTTGAGGCGGCCCAGCCAGTCGATCGGGCGGGAGCCGTCGGGGGCCGCCACCGAGACGCCCAGGCCCTCGATCTTCGGGGCCTGGCCCTCCCAGAAGTTGAGCTGGAGGTCCCGCTCGTGCTGGAGGGCGGTGGCGAACATGCACTGGGTGGACATGACCCGGCCGGCGCGGATCTCGTCGGCCGTGCGGTTCGACATCAGGGTGACCTCGTACCCCTTGGCCTGGAGGCCGAGGGCGAGCTGGAGGCCGGACTGACCGGCCCCGACGACGAGTATCTTCCGCATGACGCTATCTCTCCGGCTATTCGGGGGTGTTGTCGAGGGTGTGCGCGACCAGGGTCAGCAGCGATTCCAGGACGGTCACCCGGCGTCGGGCGTCCATGATCACCACCGGCACCTGCGGCGCTATGGTCAGCGCCTCCCGCACGTCCTCGACCTCGAAGGACTGGCTTCCTTCGAAGTGGTTGACGGCCACGATGTACGGCAGACCGCAGCTCTCGAAGTAGTCGAGGGCGGGGAAGCAGTCGGAGAGCCGCCGGGTGTCGGCCAGCACCACGCCGCCGATCGCCCCGCGCACCAGGTCGTCCCACATGAACCAGAAGCGCTCCTGGCCGGGGGTCCCGTAGACGTACAGCACGAGGTCGTCGTCGAGGGTGATGCGGCCGAAGTCCATCGCGACCGTGGTGGTGGTCTTGCCGGGGGTGGCGGTCAGGTCGTCGGTGAGGGCGCTGGCCTCGGTCATCAGCGCCTCGGTCTTCAGCGGCGTGATCTCGGAGACCGACCCGACGAAGGTGGTCTTGCCGACGCCGAACCCGCCCGCGACGAGCACCTTGACGGCGATCGGCGCGCGGGAGCGGTCGTACTGCCAGGGCTGGACGCCCTCCTCGGTGTCGAGGAGGGGCGCCAGGTCGTCCTCGGGGGTACCGGGAGCGGTGGCGTGCGGTCCGGCGACGGCCGGGTCAGAGACGGCGGAGCCCACTGAGCACCCTTTCGAGCAGTGCGCGTTCGGGGCGGCCGGTGCCGTGCCCGGTTCCGTAGACGCGGATCCTTCCCTGGTCGGCGAGGTCGCTGAGCAGTACGCGGACCACGCCGAGCGGCAGCTTGAGGAGCGCCGAGATCTCGGCGACGGTGCGCATCCGTCGGCACACCTCGACGATCGCCCGCATCTCCGGCATGCGGGTGGGGGTGTCGTCCTTGGCGTCGAGCGTGGCGACGAAGGTCTCGACCAGGAGCACGTGCCCGAAGCGGGTACGGCCCCCGGTCAGGGAGTACGGGCGGACGCGGGCGGGGCGGCGTTCCGCCCCGCGTATCGGCAGCCGCTCCGGGGCCTTGCTCGTCACTCGCTTCTCTCCATGGACTGGCGCAGTTCGCTGCGGACTTCGGGGGTGAGGACGTGTCCGGCCCGGCCGACGAACAGGGCCATGTGGTAGGCGACCACGCTCATGTCGCAGTCGGGGGTGGCGTGCACCCCGAGCAGCGAGCCGTCGCTGATGGCCATGACGAAGACGCTGCCGTGCTCCATGGAGACCATGGTCTGCTTGACGCCGCCGCCGTCCATCAGGTGGGCGGCACCCTGGGTGAGGCTGCCGAGCCCGGAGACGATGGTGGCGAGGTCCGCGGCGGCCCCCCGGGGCCCCTTGGTCTCGGGGCGTTCGGCCTCCTGCCGTCCGGGGTCGGAGGACAGCAGGAGCAGCCCGTCCGAGGAGACCACGGCCACCGAGAGCAGCCCTGGCACCTCCTCGACCAGGTCGGTCAGCAGCCACTGCAGGTTGCGGGCCTGGGTGCTCAGTCCGTACGTACTGGGCGCGGTCACGTGCGTGCCTCCTCGACGGTGTCCCCCTCGTCCTGGGCCCGCTGCCGCTGTTCGGCGAGCTCGGCGTCGGCGACCCGACGCCCGTCGCGGGCCCCCTGATAAAACCCCCCGAGCCTGCGGCGCAGCTCCTCGGCGTCCACCCGGCCGGCGGGCCTGGGGACCTCGCCGGTGCCGTGCGGGACGACCTTCGGGGTGCGCTTGGGCAGGCCCTTGTCCGTGATCCGCGGGCGCTCCACCTGGAGGGTGGGCTCGTCCGCGGGCTCCTGCGGTGCCGGTTCGGCGGGCCGGGCGTGCTGGTCGGGCTCCGCGGGGCGCGGCAGCGGGGCGGCCAGCACCCAGTCCGGCGCGTCCTGCTCGGCCTCCGGCCGTGCCGTGAAGACCCCGTCGAGGCCGGCGGCCTCGTCCGCGGGCGCCGCCTGACCGGGCACGAAGACGTCCCCGGAGCCGGCCGGGGCCTGGATCTCGTCGGCCGGCGCGGCGTATCCCTGCTCGGCGTGCTGCGGCTCGGCCGGGGCGTGGTCCGCGTACTCCGGCTCGGCGGGCGCGTGGTCCTCGTACGGCTGGTCGGCCGGGGCGTGGTCCGCGTACTCCGGCTCGGCGTGCTCCTGCTCCGCGGGTGCGTGGTCCGCGGGGTCCGGGTCCGCGTACTGCGGCTCGGCGGGCGCGTGGTCCTCGTACGGCTGGTCGGCCGGGGCGTGGTCCGCGTACTCCGGCTCGGCGGGCGCGTGGTCCGCGGGCTCCGCGGGGGCGGGGACCGGGAGGGGGTACTCGGCCTCGGTGCCGGCCTCCGGCTCGGGGCGGAACCGCGGCGGCAGGACGTTGGAGTTGGCCTCGGCGATGACGCCCGGCAGCTGGAGCGCCGGCGCCCCCGGCAGGCCCGGGACGTACTCGGGCCGGGCCGGCTGGTCGGCCGGCAGCAGCGCGGCCGGCACGGCCACCAGGGCCTCGGTACCGCCGCCCCGCTGCGGCCGCAGCTCGGCGGTGACGCCGTGCCGGGCGGCCAGCCGCCCGGCGACGTAGAGGCCGAGGCCGAGACCGTGCTCCGCCTCGTCCTCGCGCTCGAAGGCCTCCGGGTCCGCGAGGCGGGTGTTCAGCAGGGCCAGCCGGTCCTCGGTGACGCCGATGCCGGCGTCCTGGACCGAGACGACGACGGTGCCGTCGTCGGTGACCCAGCCGGCGACCTTCACCCGCGCGTCCGGCGGCGAGAAGGTGGTGGCGTTCTCCAGCAGTTCGGCGACCACGTGCGAGATGTCGTCCGCGGCGTGCCCGGCGACCTGCACCGCGCCCGGCAGCACGCCCAGGTCGACGCGCTCGTACCGCTCGATCTCGCTGACCGCGGCCCGCATCACGTCGACCAGCGGTACCGCGACCGCGTGGCCGTGGCCGTGCTCCTGGCCGGCCAGGACCAGCAGGTTCTCGTTGTGCCGGCGCATGACCGTGGCGAGGTGGTCCAGCTTGAAGAGGGTGGCGAGCCGGTCCGGGTCCTGCTCCTTGGACTCCAGCTGCTCGATGACCGCCAGCTGGCGCTCGACCAGGCCGAGGGTGCGCAGCGAGAGCGAGACGGAGGTGGTGATCAGGATCCGCCGGTGCTCCTCCAGGGAGCCCCTCAGCTCGGCGAGTTCCTTGTCCAGACCGGTCTTGGCGGCGCTCAGCGCGTCGTTGCGGTCGATCAGGCGGCGGCGGTCCGCGTCCAGCCCGGCGATGCGGGTGTGCAGGGCGGTGGACTGGGCCTCGGCCCGCGAGTGGATCTCGTTGAGGGAGCGCACGACCGCGGCGAACTCGTCGTTGCGGCCGGTGAAGCGGACCGGGTCCGAGCCGCCCTCGTGGTCCGGGGAGGCCAGCCGCTCGGCACCGCGCCTGAGCACGGACAGCGGCTGGGTCAGGGTGCGGGCCACGGCCGTGGAGATGCCGACGGCGACCAGGAAGAGCAGCCCGATCAGGCCGATCAGCAGCTCGCCGGAGGTGACGTCGTCGTCCCGCAGGGCGGCCAGGGCGGTGACCCGCTCGCCGGTGAGGGTGGACTCGACCGAGCGCATCCGGTCGATCCGGGCGCCCAGCGCGGCGGAGACCGCCTCGGGGTCGAGCTTGCGGTCGCCCTTGGAGAGCTGCGGGTCGTCGGTGAGCTTGGCGAGGTAGGCCTCGGCGGCCTTGACCTCGGGTCCGGTGACGGTGGCGGCCAGGGTCTCGCGGACGTCGGGCCGGGCGGACCGGTCGAAGTCCTCGAGGGCGGCCTGCTCGCGGACCCGGGCGCGCTGGCCGGCGACGGTCAGTTCGTCGCGGGTCTTGGCCTCGGGGCCGGGCTCGCCCTCCTCGTACTTCCCGGTGACCGGGTTGTAGACGCTCTCGGGCTCCTCGCCCTCGGGCACCGAGAGCGCGGCGACCAGCAGGCCCCGGGTGGCGGAGGCCTGCTCGACGGCGTCGCCGAGCGGGGCCAGCGCGCCGCCGACGGCGCGGGCGGCGCCGGCCCGGGCGGGGGTGCGCTCGGCCAGTTCGCGGGAGGGCGCGAGGACGGCGCCCAGCACCTCGGTGTAGGCGGCGTGGGTGGCCAGGGCCGAGCCCTTGCCGGTGCGGGCGGCCTCGCGGACGGCGGGGACCCGGTCCAGGGCGCGCAGCAGGGCCGCGCCGGCGCCCTCGCGGGCCTCCGCGATCTGGGTGTCGACCCGGGCGGCCCGCTCGGCGAGCACGGCCTTGCCCTTGCCGGCCCGGCCGTCGGCGACGTACCCGACCGCCGCGTCGCGCTCGTCGGCGAGCGCGTGCGCGAGGGAGACGGTGGTGCGGGTCTGCTCGCCGAGGGTGACCAGTCGCTGGGAGTCGTTGAGATCGGCGGACGCGGCCACCAGGGCCGGTGCGCCGGCCCCTATGACGGTCAGGCCGACGGCGGCGACGCCGAGGACCAGCCTGCTGCGGACGCGCACCGGGCGGCCGGCGCTGCTGCCGGTGCCTGTCGCGTCTCCGGTGCGCTCCGGCCCCGCCGGGGCGCCGCCGTTCCTCCGAGACCGCTTCTTCTGCACCGGTGCTCGCATTCCTGTACGTGTGCTCGTCTACTCGCCCGGACCGCGTCCGGTGCGACCGGGAGTGAACTCCTGGCCGAGGTGACGGCCGGTCACAAGTAAACGCCCCTGCCCCTCGTACCGCTCCAGACCATTCCAACTGTGTTTGGGAGAGAGGCAGGCATCGCCCGGCCGGCCACTCGAACGAGTGAACATCAGGGAAGAGTTGAGGATCAACTCGGCCCAGGGGCGGCCAGGGCCGGGCCGTGGACGGGTGGTTGAAACATCGCTGGGGGCTTGGCAGTATGCCCGCCCACACCTCGCCCGGACCGACGGGTTCCGCACGTTCCGGCCGCTCAGGGCCCTGACCCCGCAGGTACGGACCAATTGCCCCAAGGGGGGCGGTTTCCGGCCCGCCACCGGGACGATCCGGGCAGACTGTCCCCATGCGCATCGAGCTGGCCACGCTCCCGGGAGACCCGCAACGCCCCAACGAGGACTGGGCTTCGGCCCTGGCGCCCGCCGCGGGTCGGGGCGGAGTCCTGGTCACCCTGGACGGGGTCACTCCGCCCCGGGGCGAGACCGGCTGCACGCACGGGGTCCCGTGGTTCACGGCCCGACTGGGCGGCCTGCTGACCGAACTGTCCGGATCTCGACGGGACATGACGCTCACGCAGGTGCTGGCCGAGGCGATCCGGGGGACCGCCGGGGCCCACGAGGCCTCGTGTGACCTTTCTCACGTCCGCACGCCCCAGGCCACCGTGGTCGTGGTGCGGTGGGACGAGCAGGTCGTGGAGCACCTGGTGCTCTCGGACTCGGTGCTGCTGCTGGAGGACCCGGACGGCGCGGTGCGGGCCGTGCTGGACGACCGGCTGGACCGGGTGCCGCGCGAGGTGCTGCGGTCGGTACCGGCCACCGACGCCCTGCGCAACGCCCCGGGCGGCTTCTTCACGGCCGCCGCCGACCCCTCGGTGGCGGTGCGGGCGGTGACCGGGACGACCCCGCGCGAGCGGGTGCGGGCGGTGGCCGCCCTGACCGACGGGGCCGGCCGGTGGACGGACACCTTCGGCGAGGGCGACTGGGCCGCGTGCCTGGGGCTGGTGCGCAAGGCCGGGGCGCACGCACTGATCGCGCGGGTGCGGGAGATCGAGAGCGGCCCGCGTGGCGCGGCCCGCGGCAAGCGCCACGACGACGCGACGGTGGTCTTCGCGGAGCTGTGAGGGGCGGGCCGGGCGGGCGCGGCCGGAAGCCGCGGCGGACGCCCGGCGGGCCCGCCCGGTCAGCCCTCCGCGCCCTCGTTCAACTGGTTCAGCAGCCGGGCCAGTTCCGCGACCTCGCCGCGGTCCCAGCCGGCCAGCTTGCGGACGTACTGCTCCCGGCGGGCGTCGCGGACCTGCAGGAAGCGCTCCCGGCCCTCGGGGGTGAGGCCGACCAGGAAGGCCCGGCCGTCCGCCGGGTCCTGCTCGCGGGCCACCAGCCCCAGCTCCTCCAGGGCCCGCAGCTGGCGGCTCATGGTGGCCTTGCCGACGCCGAAGTAGGCGGCCAGGTCGGTGGCCCGCTGCCGGCCGGCGTCCTCCAGGCGCACCAGCAGCCCGTACGCCGCGGGTTCCAGCTCGGGGTGCAGGGCGCGGGCCATCTCGCCCGAGGAGGCCCGGGCCCGTCGCAGGAGGACGGAGAGCTCCCGCTCCAGCGCGAGGAACTCCTGGTCTCCGCCACTGCCCTGCACGTTCCGCTCCCCTCGTGGTGACCCCCGCAGACCGGGGGCGGCACCAGTATTTCGCAGCCCGGCACGGCACGGGGCCCGGGACGCCGCGGCGGGCGGTGCTCCCGGGCCCCGAACGGCCCCGTGCGCGCCGGCCGGGCCCCTTCCGGGGCCCGACCGGCGGTGATGCGGCGGGGATCAGGCGGCGGCGGCCACCGCCAGCTCGGCCTCCTGGAGCGCCAGCTCCAGGACCTGGCGGACGTCCGTGACCGGGTGGACCTCCAGGGTCGCCAGCACCTCGGCGGGCACGTCGTCCAGGTCGGGCTCGTTCCGCTTCGGGATGATCACGGTGGTCAGGCCGGCCCGGTGGGCGGCCAGCAGCTTCTGCTTGACCCCGCCGATGGGCAGCACCCGGCCGGTGAGGGAGACCTCGCCGGTCATCGCCACGTCGGTGCGCACCTGCCGGCCGGAGAGCAGCGAGGCCAGCGCGGTGGTCATGGTGATGCCCGCGCTGGGGCCGTCCTTGGGGACCGCGCCGGCCGGGAAGTGGATGTGCACGCCCCGGTCCTTGAGGTCGGCCACCGGCAGCTCCAGCTCGGCGCCGTGCGAGCGCAGGAAGCTCAGCGCGATCTGCGCGGACTCCTTCATGACGTCGCCGAGCTGGCCGGTCAGGGTGAGCCCGGCGGCCCCGGTCTCCGGGTCGGCCAGCGAGGCCTCGACGAAGAGGACGTCGCCGCCCGCGCCGGTGACGGCCAGGCCGGTGGCCACGCCGGGCACCGCGGTGCGGCGCTCGGCCGGGTCCTGGGCGGACTCGGGGACGTGGTGCGGGCGGCCGATCAGGGCGCGCAGGTCCTCGGCGCCGAGCGCGGCCGGCAGCTCGCGCTGTCCCAGCTCGTGCTCCGAGGCGACCTTGCGCAGCAGGCGGGCCACGGACCGCTCCAGGGTGCGCACCCCCGCCTCGCGGGTGTACTCGCCGGCCAGCTTGCGCAGGGCCTCCTCGGTCAGGCTGACCTCGTCGGCGCCGAGGCCGGCCCGCTCCAGCTGGCGGGGCAGCAGGTGGTCGCGGGCGATGACGACCTTCTCGTCCTCGGTGTACCCGTCGAGCCGGACCAGCTCCATCCGGTCGGCCAGCGCCTCGGGGATGGCCTCGAGGACGTTGGCGGTGGCCAGGAAGACCACGTCGCTGAGGTCCAGTTCGACCTCCAGGTAGTGGTCCCGGAAGGTGTGGTTCTGCGCCGGGTCCAGGACCTCCAGGAGGGCCGCGGCCGGGTCGCCCCGGAAGTCGGAGCCGACCTTGTCGATCTCGTCGAGGAGGACGACCGGGTTCATGGACCCGGCCTCCTTGATGGCGCGGACGATCCGGCCGGGCAGCGCGCCGACGTAGGTGCGGCGGTGGCCGCGGACCTCGGCCTCGTCGCGGACGCCGCCGAGGGCGACCCGGACGAACTTGCGGCCCATCGCGTGCGCCACCGACTCGCCCAGGCTGGTCTTGCCCACACCGGGCGGGCCGACCAGGGCGAGCACGGCGCCGCCGCGGCGGCCGCCGACCACGCCCAGGCCGCGCTCCTCGCGGCGCTTGCGGACGGCCAGGTACTCGGTGATGCGGTCCTTCACGTCGCCGAGGCCGAAGTGCTCGGCGTCCAGCACGGCCCGGGCGCCGCGGATGTCGTAGGCGTCCTCGGTGCGTTCGTTCCACGGCAGTTCGAGGACGGTGTCGAGCCAGGTGCGGATCCAGGAGCCCTCGGGGCTCTGGTCGCTGGCCCGCTCCAGCTTGTCGACCTCCTTGAGGGCGGCCTCGCGGACCTTCTCGGGCAGGTCGGCGGCCTCGACCCGGGCGCGGTAGTCGTCGGACTCCTCGCCCTCCGCGTCACCGTTGAGCTCGCGGAGCTCCTTGCGGACGGCCTCCAGCTGACGGCGCAGCAGGAACTCCCGCTGCTGCTTGTCCACGCCCTCCTGGACGTCCTTGGCGATGGACTCGGCGACGTCCTGCTCGGCGAGGTGTTCGCTCAGCCACTGGACGGCCAGCTTGAGGCGGGCCACCGGGTCGGCGGTCTCCAGCAGTTCGACCTTCTGGGCCACCGTCAAGAAGGGCGAGTAGCCGGAGTTGTCGGCGAGGGCGCCGACGCCCTCGATGCCCTGCACCCGGTCGACGACCTGCCAGGCGCCGCGCTTCTTCAGCCAGCTGGTGGCGAGCGCCTTGTACTCCTTGACGAGCTCGGTGACGGACCCGGGCAGCGGGTCGGGCAGGTCCTCGGCGACGGTCTCGCCCTCGACCCACAGGGCGGCGCCGGGGCCGGTGGTGCCGGCGCCGATGCGCACCCGGCCGCGGCCCCGGATCAGGGCGCCGGGGTCGCCGTCGGAGAGCCGGCCGACCTGCTCGACCGTGCCGAGCACGCCGGTGCCGGCGTACGTGCCGTCCACCCGCGGGACCAGCAGCACCCGGGGTTTGCCCTTGCCGGACGCGGCCTGTGCGGCTTCCACCGCGGCGCGCACCTCGCCGTCCGTCAGGTCCAGCGGCACGACCATGCCCGGCAGGACGACCTCGTCGTCGAGCGGCAGAACGGGCAGAGTGAGCGTTACGGACGTCGAAGCCATGATTTTCCCTCCGGCATTGAAGTTGAGCTATGCCGACTCAATGCATGTGCGTCCGCCAGTGTTCCCCAACTGCCGTTCGCCGTGGGCGAACAGGTGCCGCGGGGCCGCTCAGCGGTCCTGCGGTGGGGCCCCCGGGCAGCCGCCCGGGGCCGCGAAGAGCGCCACCTGCGCACCGTGCACGGGGCGCAGGACGCACAGGTCGAACCGGGCGGTGAGGGTCTGCCGCTTCACCGACTCGGCGAGGTCGAGGTCCCGGGGCTGGCCGGGCGGGTCCAGCAGGACCACGACCCGGGCCACCGGCGCGTCGAGCAGCAGCTCCCGGACGCGGCCGGCCGGCAGCTCGGTGCCCTGGAGGGTGCCCGAGGCCGCCGGCGGCCGGTCCAGGGCGAGGTCCCGCAGCCCGGCGTAGACCGCCGGCGAGGAGAGCAGCCACTCGCGGCGCCGGGCGGGCAGGAAGAGCACCGCGTCCCCGGGGCGGGCCAGCGCCCGGACGGCACCGGCCACCGCCAGGGCGTCGTCCTTGCGGCTCTCGGGGGTGCGCAGCCACAGCGTCCAGGGCAGCGTGAGCACCACGAGCCCGGCGAGCACCCGCCGGTCCCGGACCAGCAGCGCCAGGCCGGCCAGGCAGAAGAGCACGTACCGGTCCACGTACCAGGGGCGCAGCTCGGAGACCGTGATCAGCAGGCCGGAGGGCAGGGCCAGCAGCGGCAGCGCGATCCGGACCGTCCGCGGCGCGGCGCCCCGGGCCAGCCACAGCCCGGCCCCGACGGCGGTGGCGTACGCCAGCCAGTCCTGCCGGCCGGGCCGCCCGAGCCAGCCCAGCTGCGCCCCGGCCTGGCCCGCGGCGAGGAGGGCGAGCGGCGCCGCCCCGGCCACCACCACGGCCGCGGCCCGCCGCCAGCCGGCCTCCCGGCCGGCCGGCACGGCGTGCGCGAGCAGGGCCAGCCCGGCGAAGACGTGCAGCCAGCAGGCGAGCAGCAGCAGCGCCGCGTACAGCCCCCAGCGCCGGGCCACCAGCGCGTACGTCGCCCAGACGACGGCCGCGGCGACCAGCGCGTACGAGCGCCCTTCCTGCGCGTACCCCTGCACCGGCGGCAGCACCGCGTACCCGACCCCGGCGAGCACCCCGGCCCGGCCGGCGGCCCGCGCACCGGGCCCGGGCCCGGCCAGCCGCCGCGCCAGCGCGCCGACGCCGGCGGCGGCGAGGGCCGTCCCGGCCACCGAGGGGGCCCGCAGGGCCCAGAGCCCGCCGTCCCACGCGGCGAAGACGGCCCGCAGGAGCAGGTAGTACAGCCCGTGCACGGCGTCCACGTGTCCGAGCAGCCGGACGATCTCCCCGACCGACCGGTGCGCCACCTGGTAGCTGACCGACTCGTCCCGCCACATGCTGTGCCGGCGGTCGAGCCCCCAGAGCCCGAGCCCGGCGGCTGCCACGGCGGGCCACACCAGGTGCGCCCCGCGGTGCGGCCACGTCCAGCCCCGCCGGCGTTTGAGGCGACCGTCGCGCAGCGGCGGTGCGGGGTCCGGGGCGGCGCACCGGTTTCGGGACGGGGGTCCCCCCAGCGGTGGCTGGGGGAGGGCGGGGAGGGGACCGGCTCCGCGCAGCGGCACCGGGTCGGCTGGACGGCTGATGTCGGCCTCCGGGTGGTGCGGGCCGGTGACGGGCCGGTCCATACTCGGGGCCCGGTCCGCACACGGAGGTACGGCATGAAAGCGCTCGGCACGCGGTTGACGGCGGCGGTCGTCGTCCTGGCCGCCGCCACCCTGACGGCCTGCGACGGCGGCACGCCCACCGCCGCCCTGACCCCGTCGGCCCCCGCGGCCTCGACGGGCACGACGGCCACGACGGCCCCCACGTCCACCGGCACCCCCGTCACCCCCGACACCCGCACCCTCGTGACCGTCACCCGCACGGGCGGTTTCGCCGGGGTCGACGAAGGCGTGATCGTGCACGAGGACGGGTCGTTCACCCGGCTCCGCCGCGGCCGGGAGACCGACACGGACCGGATGACCCCCGCCGCCCTGGACGGGCTGCGCACCGCCCTCGAACAGGCCGACTTCGGCCGGCTCCCCGCCGACTCGAACCCCACCCGCAGCACCGTCGCGGACGGCTTCTCGTACCGGATCACCCACGGCGGCCACGAGGTCACCACCGCGGACCCGGTGCCCCCGGCCCTGTCCCGGGTGATCGCCTCGCTGCCGCCGTTCACCCGGCCGGCGACCTGACGAGGTCTGCGCTCCGGGGAACCCCGGGCCGCCCGGCCGCGTTGTCACACGGTGTGACGGAGCGGGCTACGGAACGGAGCGGCGCATGGACACGGCGGTGACGTTGGACCGGCGCGAGGGACCCTACGGGGAGGTCGTGCTGCGCCGGCGCGCGGACCGGTACGAGATCATCGCGAACGGCTGCTTCCTGATGGACACCTCCGACGGCCGCTCGGAGCGGCTGCTGGTGGACGCGGCCCTGGCCGAGCTGGGCGCGGACCGCGCCGGCCCGGCCGTCCTGATCGGCGGCCTGGGCGTCGGCTTCTCCCTCGCGCACGCCGCGGCCGAGCCGCACTGGGGCCGGATCACGGTGGTGGAGCGGGAGCCGGCGATCGTGGACTGGCACCGCACGGGCCCGCTGGCGGGGCTGTCCCGGACCGCGCTGGCCGACCCCCGGGTGCACCTGCTGGTCACCGACCTGGTGGCCCACCTGCACACCGCACCGGACCGCTACGACGCCCTGTGCCTGGACATCGACAACGGCCCCGACTGGACCGTCACCGAGGACAACGACGGCCTCTACTCCCCCGCCGGACTGGCGGCCTGCCGGGCCCGGCTGACACCGGGCGGGGTGCTCGCCGTCTGGTCCGCCCAGCCGTCCGCGGCCTTCGAGGAGGCGATGCGGAATGCCGGATTCCAGGGGGTACGGACCGAAGAGGTGGCCGTTGCCCGAGGCGTCCCGGACGCGGTCCACCTCGGTCGGAACCCCGCATAGCCGCAGACCTGCGGGTCCTCTATGGTGCTCAGCGAAGAGCGGGATCTTTGGACGCAATTCCCAGGGGCGGGGCGATGGAACACACACAGACCACCCACAACGGCGTTGCGGCTACCCCGGGGGCCCAGCGGCGGGTCCTGGTCGTCGAGGACGACCAGACGATCGCCGAGGCGATCGCGGCCCGGCTGCGCGCCGAGGGCTTCCTGGTGCAGACGGCCGGCGACGGGCCGGCCGCGGTGGCCGCGGCCGAGTCCTGGCTGCCGGACCTCCTGGTGCTGGACGTGATGCTGCCCGGCTTCGACGGCCTGGAGGTCTGCCGCCGGGTCCAGGCCCAGCGACCGCTGCCGGTGCTGATGCTCACCGCGCGTGACGACGAGACCGACATGCTGGTCGGGCTCGGCGTCGGCGCCGACGACTACATGACCAAGCCGTTCTCGATGCGCGAGCTGGCCGCCCGGGTACACGTCCTGCTCAGACGGGTGGAGCGGGCCACCCAGGCCGCGACCACGCCCCGGGGCGGCACCCTGCGCCTGGGCGACCTGGAGATCGACCACGCCCAGCGCCGGGTCCGGGTCGCCGCCGAGGACGTCCACCTGACGCCCACCGAGTTCGACCTGCTGGTGTGCCTGGCCGGCACGCCGCGCGCGGTCCTCTCCCGCGAGCAGCTGCTCGCCGAGGTGTGGGACTGGGCGGACGCCTCCGGCACCCGTACGGTCGACAGCCACATCAAGGCCCTGCGGCGGAAGATCGGCGCCGAGCGGATCCGGACCGTGCACGGCGTCGGCTACGCCCTGGAGACCCCGGCGGCCCCGGCGTCATGACCCCCCGCCCGGGGACCGGGCTGCGCCCCTTCTCGATCAAGACCAAGCTCGGCACCCTGGTGGTCGTCTCGGTCTTCATCACCACGGGCCTGCTCATGGTGGCCCTGCGCACCGAGACCGAGCTGCGCTTCATCACCGTCTTCTCGGTGATCGCCTCCATGCTGATCACCCAGTTCGTGGCGCACGGCCTGACCGCCCCGCTGGACGAGATGAACACCGTCGCCCGGTCCATTTCGCACGGCGACTACACCCGGCGGGTCTCCGGCACCGGGCGGCGCGACGAGCTGGGCGACCTCGCGGTCACCATCAACCGCATGGCCGAGGACCTGGAGGCGGTGGACCGGCACCGCAAGGAACTGGTGGCCAACGTCTCGCACGAGCTGCGCACCCCGATCGCGGCGCTGCGGGCGGTGCTGGAGAACGTCGTCGACGGGGTCTCGGCGGCCGATCCCGAGACCATGCGGACCGCCCTGAAGCAGACCGAGCGGCTGGGCGGGCTGGTCGAGACGCTGCTGGACCTGTCGCGGCTGGACAACGGCGTGGTGCCGCTGCGGGCCCGGCGCTTCGAGGTCTGGCCGTACCTCTCCGGAATCCTCAAGGAGGCGGGGCTGGCCGCCGGTCGACGCCGGCTCGCGTCCGGCTCCGGGAACGCCGCCCGCGCCGACGTCCACCTGCACCTGGACGTCTTCCCGCCGGAGCTGACCGCGCACGCGGACGCCGAGCGGCTGCACCAGGTGGTGGCCAACCTGATCGACAACGCCGTCAAGCACAGCCCCCCGCACGGCCGGGTCACGGTCCGGGCCCGCCGCGGTGACCTGCAGGGCAGCCTGGTGCTGGAGGTCCTGGACGAGGGTCCCGGCATCCCGGAGGCCGAGCGGCACCGGGTCTTCGAACGGTTCAACCGGGGCAGCGCCACCGGCGGCGACGGCGGCACCGGACTGGGCCTGGCCATCGCCCGCTGGGCGGTCGGACTGCACGGCGGTGACATAGGCGTGGCCGAATCGTCACGAGGTTGCCGAATCCGAGTCACCCTTCCCGGCGTACCCAAAGCCGCAGGTTGACGTAGGGTTCGAACAGGGAAGCCCATGATCTCGGCCACATCGCGCCGCGGATCAGGTCAGGGGTGCGGCAAGCCGGCCGCAACCTCGATCGCGCGTACGCAAACCAGGCTTGTTTCCCGCCATTTCCCACGGCGAAACCCGCCGTTGGATGTGACTTGCACGACGTAAGTCCCGCCCGGTCTGCATCTGCCGCCCGGCAAGGCGTAGCCTTTATTCCCGCTGTCCATCACCTTGTGAAGCGGAAGAGGGCGGTTGCCGCCGTGTCGCCACAGTCCCCGAGTAATCCGAGCACCACGTCCGAAGCAACAGGCGGGAAGAACCCTGCCCAAGGCTTCGGCGCCAACGAGTGGCTCGTCGACGAGATCTATCAGCAGTACCTCCAGGACCCGAATTCGGTCGATCGTGCCTGGTGGGACTTCTTCGCCGATTACAAGGGCGGGGGCGCCACCGCACAGGCCTCTCCCGCCCGCGCCGTCGCCGCCGCCACGGGGGCGGACGGCGCCGAGCCCGCTCCGAGCGCCGTGACGCCGGCGCCCACGACGCCCGCCGCCGCTCCGGCGGCCTCCGGTGCGAGCAACGGCTCCGCCGGTGCGGCCGCAGCCGCACCCGTCGCCGCCCCGCCCGCTGTTTCAGCTCCTGCCTCTGCTCCTGCCACCCCCTCTGGTGCCTCCGCTGTGACTGTCACGTCCCAGGCCCCGGCCGCCGCACCGGCCGCGCCTGCCCAGACCGCCGCCCCCGCCGCCGCCCCCAAGGCCGCCGCCCCCGCCACCGAGGCCCCTGCCGGCCCCGAGCTGGTGACGCTGCGCGGCCCCGCCGCCGCGGTGGCGAAGAACATGAACGCCTCGCTGGAGGTGCCGACGGCCACGTCCGTGCGCGCCGTCCCGGTGAAGCTGCTGTTCGACAACCGCATCGTCATCAACAACCACCTCAAGCGCGCCCGGGGCGGGAAGATCTCCTTCACGCACCTGATCGGCTACGCGATGGTGCAGGCCATCAAGGCCATGCCGACCATGAACCACTCCTTCGCGGAGAAGGACGGCAAGCCCACCCTGGTCAAGCCGGAGCACGTCAACTTCGGCCTCGCCATCGACCTGGTCAAGGCGAACGGCGACCGCCAGCTCGTGGTGGCCGGCATCAAGAAGGCCGAGACCCTCGACTTCTTCGAGTTCTGGCAGGCCTACGAGGACATCGTCCGCCGCGCCCGCGTCGGCAAGCTGACGATGGACGACTTCACCGGCGTGACGGTCTCCCTGACCAACCCCGGCGGCCTGGGCACCGTCCACTCCGTGCCCCGCCTGATGCCCGGACAGTCGGTCATCATGGGCGTCGGCTCCATGGACTACCCCGCCGAGTTCCAGGGCACCTCCCAGGACACCCTGAACAAGCTGGGCATCTCCAAGGTCATGACCCTGACCTCCACGTACGACCACCGGGTCATCCAGGGCGCCGCCTCCGGCGAGTTCCTGCGCATCGTCGCCAACCTGCTGCTCGGCGAGGACGGCTTCTACGACCAGGTCTTCGAGTCGCTGCGGATCCCGTACGAGCCGGTCCGCTGGCTGCGCGACATCGACGCCAGCCACGACGACGACGTCACCAAGGCCGCCCGCGTCTTCGAGCTGATCCACTCCTACCGGGTCCGCGGCCACGTCATGGCCGACACCGACCCGCTGGAGTACAAGCAGCGCAAGCACCCCGACCTCGACATCACCGAGCACGGCCTCACCCTGTGGGACCTGGAGCGCGAGTTCGCGGTCGGCGGCTTCTCCGGCAAGTCGATGATGAAGCTCCGCGACATCCTCGGCGTGCTGCGCGACTCGTACTGCCGCACCACCGGCGTCGAGTTCATGCACATCCAGGACCCGAAGCAGCGCCGCTGGATCCAGGACCGCATCGAGCGCCCGCACACCAAGCCCGAGCGCGAGGAGCAGCTGCGCATCCTGCGCCGGCTGAACGCCGCCGAGGCCTTCGAGACCTTCCTGCAGACGAAGTACGTCGGCCAGAAGCGGTTCTCCCTGGAGGGCGGCGAGTCCGTCATCCCGCTGCTCGACGCCGTCATCGACTCGGCCGCCGAGGCCCGTCTGGACGAGGTCGTCATCGGCATGGCCCACCGCGGCCGCCTCAACGTCCTCGCCAACATCGTCGGCAAGTCCTACGCGCAGATCTTCCGCGAGTTCGAGGGCAACCTCGACCCGAAGTCGATGCACGGCTCCGGCGACGTCAAGTACCACCTGGGCGCCGAGGGCACCTTCACGGGCCTGGACGGCGAGCAGATCAAGGTCTCGCTGGTCGCCAACCCCTCCCACCTGGAGGCCGTCGACCCGGTCCTCGAGGGTGTCGCCCGCGCCAAGCAGGACATCATCAACAAGGCCGGCACGGACTTCACCGTGCTGCCCGTCGCCCTGCACGGCGACGCGGCCTTCGCCGGCCAGGGCGTGGTCGCCGAGACGCTGAACATGTCGCAGCTGCGCGGCTACCGCACCGGCGGCACGGTCCACATCGTCATCAACAACCAGGTCGGCTTCACCGCCGCCCCGACGTCCTCGCGCTCCTCCATGTACGCCACCGACGTGGCCCGCATGATCGAGGCGCCGATCTTCCACGTCAACGGCGACGACCCGGAGGCCGTGGTCCGCGTGGCGCGGCTGGCCTTCGAGTTCCGCCAGGCGTTCAACAAGGACGTCGTGATCGACCTCATCTGCTACCGCCGCCGCGGTCACAACGAGGCCGACAACCCGTCCTTCACGCAGCCCCTGATGTACGACCTGATCGACAAGAAGCGCTCGGTGCGCAAGCTCTACACCGAGTCCCTGATCGGTCGCGGCGACATCACGCTGGAAGAGGCCGAGCAGGCGCTGCAGGACTTCCAGGGCCAGCTGGAGAAGGTCTTCGCGGAGGTCCGCGAGGCCGCTTCGAACCCGGCGGCCGCCGCCGCGGTGCCGGCCGTGCAGCCGCAGTTCCCGGCCCAGGTGAACACCGCGATCTCCCAGGAGGTCGTGAAGCGGATCGCCGAGTCGCAGGTCAACATCCCCGAGCGGATCACCGTCCACCCGCGTCTGCTCCCGCAGATCCAGCGCCGGGCGGCGATGATCGACGAGGGCACGATCGACTGGGCGATGGGCGAGACCCTGGCCTTCGGCTCGCTGCTGCTCGAGGGCACCCCGGTGCGGCTGTCCGGCCAGGACTCCCGCCGCGGCACCTTCGGCCAGCGCCACGCGGTGCTGGTGGACCGGGAGACCGGCGAGGACTACACCCCGCTGCTCTACCTCTCCGACGAGCAGGCCCGCTACAACGTCTACGACTCGCTGCTCTCCGAGTACGCGGCCATGGGCTTCGAGTACGGCTACTCGCTGGCCCGCCCGGAGGCGCTGGTCCTGTGGGAGGCGCAGTTCGGTGACTTCGTCAACGGCGCGCAGACCGTCGTCGACGAGTTCATCTCCTCCGCCGAGCAGAAGTGGGGCCAGACCTCCGGCGTCGCGCTGCTGCTGCCGCACGGCTACGAGGGCCAGGGCCCGGACCACTCGTCCGCCCGCCCGGAGCGCTTCCTCCAGATGTGCGCGCAGGACAACATGACGGTCGCGATGCCGACCCTGCCGTCGAACTACTTCCACCTGCTGCGCTGGCAGGTCCACAACCCGCACCACAAGCCGCTGGTCGTCTTCACCCCGAAGTCGATGCTGCGTCTGAAGGCGGCGGCGTCGAAGGCGGAGGAGTTCACCACCGGCTCCTTCCGTCCGGTCATCGGCGACGCGAGCGTGGACCCGAACGCGGTCCGCAAGGTCGTCTTCTGCGCGGGCAAGGTCTACTACGACCTGGAGGCCGAGCGGGTCAAGCGCGGCATCACGGACACCGCGATCATCCGCATCGAGCGGCTGTACCCGCTGCCGGGTGCCGAGCTCCAGGCGGAGATCGCCAAGTTCCCGAACGCCGAGAAGTACATCTGGGCGCAGGAGGAGCCGGCGAACCAGGGTGCGTGGCCGTTCATCGCGCTGAACCTGATCGACCACCTCGACCTGGCGGTCGGCGCGGACATCCCGGCCGGCGAGCGGCTGCGGCGCATCTCGCGCCCGCACGGCTCGTCCCCGGCGGTCGGGTCCGCCAAGCGGCACCAGGCCGAGCAGGCGCAGCTGGTGGCCGAGGTCTTCGAGGCGTAGCCACACGGACACCGGACTGCTCGAGCTCAAGATCGAGCGTGGGTCGGCCAGCGACGAGGAGCTGGCCGCGGTCACCCTCGTGCTGTGCTCGGTGATCGCCGG
>NZ_JBFBGK010000084.1:0-37952 GCF_040684615.1 Streptomyces sp. NPDC089919 | reverse complement strand
GGCGACGTGGCCGCCGTGCGCCGCCTGCTGGACCAGTACGTGCACCAGCGCATCCTGCTCGACAAAGCCCCGGTGACGCTTTACGAGGACATCCCATGCCGTCCAACCACGGACGGGTGATCCTTCCGGACAGGCGGAAACGCAGGACCGATCCGCCACTACACTGCTCAACACATACGCGTCAGGCCCACAGTGTCGTGCGTCTTCCACGCGGCTACCCCCTCCACCGCCTGCGGCCGTCGGGACGGCCGTCCGCACTGGACTTGTGAGGACCCACGTGAGCTCGAAACCTGTCGTACTCATCGCCGAAGAGCTGTCGCCCGCCACCGTGGACGCGCTCGGCCCCGACTTCGAGATCCGGCACTGCAACGGCGCCGACCGCGCCGAGCTGCTCCCCGCGATCGCGGACGTCGACGCCATCCTGGTCCGCTCCGCCACCAAGGTCGACGCGGAGGCCATCGCCGCCGCCAAGAAGCTCAAGGTCGTCGCCCGCGCCGGCGTCGGCCTGGACAACGTCGACGTCGCCGCCGCCACCAAGGCCGGCGTGATGGTCGTCAACGCCCCGACCTCCAACATCGTCACCGCGGCCGAGCTGGCCTGCGGTCTGCTGGTGGCCACCGCGCGCAACATCCCGCAGGCCAACACCGCCCTGAAGAACGGCGAGTGGAAGCGCAGCAAGTACACCGGCGTCGAGCTCAGCGAGAAGACCCTCGGCGTGGTGGGCCTCGGCCGCATCGGCGTCCTGGTCGCCCAGCGGATGTCCGCCTTCGGCATGAAGGTCGTCGCCTACGACCCGTACGTCCAGCCCGCGCGGGCCGCCCAGATGGGCGTGAAGATGCTGACCCTCGACGAACTGCTCGAGGTCGCCGACTTCATCACCGTGCACCTGCCCAAGACCCCCGAGACCCTGGGCCTGATCGGCGACGAGGCGCTGCACAAGGTCAAGCCCTCGGTGCGGATCGTCAACGCCGCCCGCGGCGGGATCGTGGACGAGGCCGCGCTGTACACCGCCCTCAAGGAGGGCAGGGTCGCCGGCGCCGGCCTCGACGTGTACGCCAAGGAGCCCTGCACGGACTCCCCGCTCTTCGAGCTCGACCAGGTCGTCTGCACCCCGCACCTCGGCGCCTCCACGGACGAGGCCCAGGAGAAGGCCGGCATCGCGGTCGCCAAGTCGGTGCGCCTGGCGCTCGCCGGCGAGCTGGTGCCGGACGCGGTCAACGTCCAGGGCGGGGTCATCGCCGAGGACGTCCGCCCGGGCCTGCCGCTCGCCGAGAAGCTGGGCCGGATCTTCACCGCGCTGGCCGGCGAGGTGGCCGTCCGCCTCGACGTCGAGGTCTACGGCGAGATCACCCAGCACGACGTCAAGGTGCTCGAACTCTCCGCGCTCAAGGGCGTGTTCGAGGACGTGGTGGACGAGACCGTCTCCTACGTCAACGCCCCGCTGTTCGCGCAGGAGCGCGGTGTCGAGGTCCGGCTGACCACCAGCTCGGAGTCCCCCGACCACCGGAACGTGGTGACCGTCCGCGGCACCCTCTCCGACGGCCAGGAGGTGTCGGTCTCCGGCACCCTCGCCGGCCCCAAGCACCTCCAGAAGATCGTCGGCGTCGGCGAGTACGACGTGGACCTCTCGCTCGCCGACCACATGGTCGTGCTGCGCTACCAGGACCGGCCGGGCGTGGTCGGCACCGTCGGTCGGATCCTCGGCGAGGGCGGCCTGAACATCGCCGGCATGCAGGTGGCGCGGGCGGAGGAGCACGGCGAGGCGCTGGCGGTGCTGAGCGTGGACGACAACGTCCCCGCGACGGTGCTCGCGGAGATCGCCGTGGAGATCGGCGCCACCTCGGCCCGCTCGGTGAACCTCGGCTGATCCGTCGTACCCGTAGACGCGCGGAGGGCCCCCGGGATGATCCCGGGGGCCCTCTCCGTCTCCTCGCCCCTTCCGTGCGGGCCGTACCGGGGCCGGTGGTCCGGCCCGCGGTCAGCGGGCGGTGCCGGTGACCGGGGCCGCCTCCGGCTGTTCGGTACCGGCCCCGGCGACCGGGGCGGCGGCGCCGGTGCCCCGCAGCAGGACGGCGGCCAGCGCCGCGGTGCCGAGCAGCAGTACCGCCCCGCCCAGGGCGGCGTACTGCATGCCGTGGACGAAGGCCTCGCGGGCCGCGCCGAGCAACTGCTCGCCGGCGGTGCCGCCGAGCCGGCCGGCGGTGGCCACCGCCCCGCCCAGGGTCTCCCGGGCGGCCGGGTCGGCGCCGTCGAGGTCGGCGCGGTAGACGGCGGTGCCGAGGCTGCCCAGCAGGGCCATGCCGAGGGCGCCGCCGAACTCCTGGCCGGTCTCCAGCAGGGAGGCCGCGGAGCCGGCCTTCTCGGCGGGTGCGGCGGCCAGCGCCATGTCGGAGACCAGGGACATCACGGTGACGATGCCGGAGGCCAGCACCGCGGCGCCGGCCAGCAGGACCCAGAGCGAGTCGGTGCCGACCAGGCCGACCAGCCCGAAGCCCGCGGCGGCCAGGACGAAGCCGGCGGCCACGACCGGGGCCCGGCCGGTCTTCTGGGCGAGGGCGGTGGCGGTCGGGGCGGCGGCGCCGACCGCGAGGGACGGGGCCAGGCTCCACAGCGCGGCTTCGAGCGGACCCATGCCGAGCACCGACTGCAGGTACTGGGTGGTGAAGTAGGCCGAGCCCATCATGGCGAAGGCGGCGATGGTGTTGAGGCCGATGCCGGCGCCGAAGCCGCGGCCCCGGAAGAGCGCCCGGCTGATCATCGCGTCCTCGCGGCGGCGCTGGCGGGCGGTGAAGACGGCGGCCAGGACCAGGCCGGCGGCGATGCACAGGGCGTAGCGGGGCTCGAAGCCCTCGGCGGCGGTCTCCTTGAGCCCGTAGACCACGGGGAGCACCGCGCCCATCGAGAGCGGGACGCTCAGCAGGTCGAAGCGGCCGGGGGCCGGGTCCTTGAACTCGGGGACCAGGACCGGGACGAGGACCAGCAGGAGCAGCATCGCGGGCACGTTGATCAGGAAGACCGAGCCCCACCAGAAGTGGTTGAGCAGCACACCGCTGAGGACGGAGCCCAGGGCGATGCCGCCGGCCATGGCGGCCGACCAGATGCCGATCGCCTTACTGCGCTGCCGGTCGTCGGTGAACATGTTGCGGACCAGGGCCATGGTCGAGGGCATCAGGGTGGCCCCGCCGACGCCGAGCAGGACGCGGGCGGCGATGAGCATCTCGGCGCTCTGGGCGTACGCGGCGCCCACCGAGGCGAGTCCGAAGGCGGCGGCACCGGCCAGCAGGAGCCTGCGGCGGCCGATCCGGTCGCCGAGCGACCCCATCGTGATCAGCAGGCCGGCGAGGGCGAAGCCGTAGCTGTCGAAGATCCACAGCTGCTGGGTGGCGGTCGGGTCGAGCTCCCGGGTGATGGCCGGGACGGCGAAGTAGAGGACGGAGACATCCATCGAGACCAGGAGCAGCGGCAGCAGGAGGACGGTGAAGGCGGTCCATTCCCGGCGGCCGGCGCGGGAGTTGGTGGAGGCGGGGTTCGTCATGGCCATGAATGTACACACGTCATAAACACTTGTCTAGAACGACCGTATGGGACGTTCGTATGTGACACACGTCCGTGACATCTGTGTGTGACGCGTGTGTGTGACGCATGTGTGTGACGTCTGTATGGAACGGAGGTATGGTCGGAGCCATGGGACACCGTGAAGATCTGCTCGAAGGCGCCAAGCAGTGCCTGGTCGAGAAGGGGTTCGTGCGCACCACCGCGCGCGACATCGTCAATGCCTCCGGCGCGAACCTGGCGTCGATCGGCTACCACTACGGCTCCAAGGACGCCCTGCTCACCCAGGCGTTCATCGCCCTCATGGAGGAGTGGGGCGAGAGCCAGGGCCCGGCCCGGGCCGGCGAGGGCGGCTCTCCGGAGCGGTTCCGCTCCGTCTGGCAGGGCTTCCTCGCCCGGGAGAAGCAGTCCCGGCCGCTGTGGGCGGCCAGCATGGAGGTGGCCCTCCACGGGGAGCGGCTGCCGGAGCTGCGCGCCCTGCTCGCCGCCTCGCAGACCGAGGGCCGCAAGGGCCTGGTCTCGATGTTCACCGGCGTCCCGGAGGACGAACTCGGTGAGGACGACCTGCGCACCCTCGGCGCCTTCTACCAGGCGCTGCTCAACGGCCTGATGCTCCAGTGGCTCTTCGACCCGGCCTCGGCCGCCTCGGCCGAGGACTTCACCGAGGGCATGCGCCGGGCCGCCGAGGGCTTCAAGGGGGCCTGAGCGCAACCGGCTTCGAGCCGGACTCCCTCGGAGCACGGAACCCGACGCCGCCTCCGCACGTCCGACCGGGCGTTGGTACCGGTGTACGAGGGGGAGCGGGATGGCACGGCGAGGAGTGCTGGCGGTGGCGGCGGTCATGGTGTTGGCGGGCGCGGGGTGTTCCGCGGTTTCCATCCCGGGGGACGGGCCCGTGCTGAAGAGCCGGATGCGGGCGGTGGCCGACGCGTGGGACGCCTCGCCGGCCGTGCAGAGCTGGCGGCAGGGCTTCTTCCCGCTGGCCCCGCTGGTGCGGGAGCCGGTGGGGGCCTGGCACAGCGGCGCGGACAAGCAGGCCTACCTGGAGCAGAACATCGTCTTCCCCGGCCGTGCGGCCGTCCGGGAGAGCGGTACGGAGGGCGCCGTCCGGTGGGCGGGCGGGCAGCGGCTGGCCGTGCCGCTGATGCCGGCGGGGGAGGCGTACCGGCGGCTCGCCCCCGGGGGCGGCAACGGCCGCCCGCACCCGCTGCGGATCACCGGCGCCCGGCTCGGCGAGATCGACCTCCTGACCAGCCGGGGGCCGGCGAAGGTGCCGGCCTGGCTGTTCACGCTGGCCGGGTACGACACGCCGCTGGTGCGGGTCGCGGTGGAGGACTCCAAGCTGCCGGTCACACCGGCCCAAGTGGCGGTGGACGCCGCCTCCGCCCTGGTCCTGACGGCGATCTCGGCGGACGGCCGGGTGCTGACCGTCTCCGCCGGGCACGGGGACTGCGACGGCGGGGCGCGGGTGGAGGTCCTGGAGGCGATCGACAGCGTGGTGCTGTCCGGCTCCGCGATCCCCTCGAAGGAGGACCGGGACCAGGTCTGCGACCTGGTCCTGCGCACCGAGCCCGTCACCGTCCGCCTGAGCCACCCGCTGGCCGGCCGCATCCCCCTGGACGCCCTGACCGGCGCCCCCCTGCCCATCGCCACCTCCGCCCGCTGACCGGCCGGCGCCCCGCCGGCCCGCGGGCGGGGCGTTACGGGGTCAGGCGGGTGGCCTTGAGGGCCATGTGGAGGAGGAGGCGGTCCTCGCCCTCGTCCAGGTCCAGGCCGGTCAGCGCCTCCACCCGGGAGAGCCGGTAGTAGAGGGTCTGCCGGTGGATGCCCAGCGCCGCCGCCGCCCGCCCCGCCTGACCGGCGCAGTCGAGGAACACCTCGACGGTGCGGGCGAGTTCGGGGTGGGCGGGGCCCAGCAGTGCCCGGGTCGCCGGATCGTCCACCGGGCCCGGCGGCAGCGCCGCCAGCATCCGGTACGGCCCGATCGCCCGCCACTCCGCCACCGGCCCCAGCCGCGGCTGCGCCCCCGCCGCCCGGGCCGCGGCCGTGGCCTGCTGCCAGGCCGTGGCCAGCTCCGTGAGACCGCGGACCGGCTCGGAGACCCCCGCCGCGGCCCCGGGAGCCCCGGCCCCCCGCCCGCCGGGACCCGCGCCGGGGCCGCCCGTACCCGCGCCACCCGCGCCCGTACCGCTCCCGCCACCGCCGCCACCCGTCCGGCCGACCGCCCCCGCCCCGCCCGGGAGGAGGCGGGTGGCCGCCTGGGTCGCCGGGGTCAGCGTGTCCGGGGTGCGCAGCCGCACCAGCAGGGCCAGCGAGCGGGCCGAGGGCGCCGCCGCACCCAGCCGCTCGGCCTCCCGGTCCGGCCCGCCGCCGCCCTCCGGCCCCGGCTCCGCCGCCGGCTCGCCGCCCGCCGGCACCCGCGCCGGGGCGGTGCACATCGCCGCCGCCCCCGGCACCGACCCCGGCAGCTCCCCGGGCCACGGGGAGACGCACACCACCGCGTGCAGTCCGTCCGCGCCCGGGCCCAGCGCGGAACGCAGGGCGGCCACGGCCATGTCCCGCTGCCAGCCCCGGCCGGCCGTGAGCACCGCCCGGAACTCCCGGGACAGGTCCGCCCCGGCCTTCGCCTCGTCGGCCAGCAGGACGCCGATCCGCTCCGCCACCTCCATGGCGGCGGCCAGCTGCGCCGGCCCCGGTCCCGGCTCCGCGTCCAGCAGCCACACGTAGCCGTGCACGATGCCGCGGTGCCGCACCGGCAGGCAGATCCGCCCCCGGAAGACCCCCGCCTCGGGCGCCGCCGGGATGTGCACCGGCCCCACCGCCCGCGCGATCCCGAAGCCCTCGAACCAGCTGCGCACCGCGGCCGTGGACTGCCGGGTCAGGATCGACCGGGTGCGGACCGGGTCCATCGCCAGGTCGTCGTCGCTGTCGTGGGCGCCGAAGGCGATCAGCCGGAAGTCGCGGTTCTCCAGGGTCGCGGGCGCGTCGAGCAGCGCCGAGATCTCGTCCACCAGATCCTGGTAATCGCCTTTCACTCCCGCATTCTCCCATCGCCCGCGCCCCGCTTCAGACAGATGTCTGAGATCCCGGCCACGGATGCGTGACAGCTGTCGATGGCAGAGGATCGGAGCGATCCTTAGGTTTCACGGTGGTTTTACTTGCGTTTCTGTGACGGCCACTGCCTTGACCCGCGGTGTCCGCTCCTTCTGCCACCCGTTGGAGGTGCCCCGTGCTGGGTCCCGCGATCCTCGCCGCCTCGCGCAGCGACAAGATGCGCCGAATCGTCTCTGCCGCCCCGGTGACCAAGCCCGTGGTGAACCGGTTCATCCCCGGTGAGACGGTCGACCAGGTCATTCCGATCGTCGTGGACCTCACGCAGAAGGGCCTCGAGGTCACCCTCGACGTCGTCGGCGAGGACATCACCAGGGTCGAGCAGTCGCACGCCGCCCGTGACGCCTACCTCGAGCTGATCGAGCAGCTCAAGGACCTGGGCCTGGGCGAGCGCGCCGAGATGTCGGTCAAGCTCTCCATGTTCGGCCAGACGCTGGAGGGCGGCCACGAGCTGGCCCTCGCCAACGTCCGCCCGGTGGTCGAGGCCGCCGCGGCCATCGGCACCACCGTCACCCTGGACGCCGAGGACCACACCACCCTCGACTCGATGTTCGCCATCCACGAGGAACTGCGCCGGGACTTCCCGCAGACCGGCTGCGTCATCCAGGCGTACCTCTTCCGCACCGAGGACGACGCCCGCCGGCTGGCCGCCGCGGGCAGCCGGGTGCGGATCGTGAAGGGCGCCTACAAGGAGCCCGCGTCCGTCGCCTACCAGGACAAGGCCGAGATCGACAAGGCCTACGTCCGCATCCTGAAGATCCTCATGGAGGGCTCGGGCTACCCGATGATCGGGTCGCACGACCCGCGCCTGATCGCCATCACCCAGGAGCTGGCCCGCCAGGCCGGGCGCAAGCTGGACGAGTACGAGTTCCAGATGCTGTACGGCATCCGCAGCGAGGAGCACCTGCGGCTGGCCGCCGAGGGCCACCGGATGCGCGTCTACACGGCGTACGGCACCGACTGGTACGGCTACTTCATGCGCCGGCTGGCCGAGAAGCCGGCCAACCTGCTCTTCTTCGTCCGCTCGATGATCACCAAGAACTAGGTCAAGGAGTTACCAGTCCCATGGACGCAGTGACCCAGGTCCCCGCGCCGGTCAACGAGCCGGTCCACAGCTACGCCCCGGGCAGCCCGGAGCGGGCGCGCCTCGAGGCCAAGCTCAAGGAGCTGTCCGAGAACCCGATCGACCTCCCGATGACCATCAACGGTCAGAAGCGGATGGGCGGCGGGGAGCGCTTCGACGTGGTCCAGCCGCACGACCACAAGTCGGTCATCGGCACCTACGCCAACGCGACCGAGGCCGACGCCCAGGAGGCCGTGGACGCCGCCCTGGCCGCCGCCCCGGCCTGGCGCGCGATGTCCTTCGACGACCGCGCCGCGATCATCCTGCGCGCGGCGGAGCTGCTGTCGGGTCCGTGGCGCGAGACGCTGGCCGCCTCCACCATGCTCGGCCAGTCGAAGACCGCCCAGCAGGCGGAGATCGACACCCCGTGCGAGCTGGTCGACTTCTGGCGCTTCAACGTCCACTTCGCCCGCCAGATCCTGGCCGAGCAGCCGGTGGCGAACTCCGCCGGCGTGTGGAACCGCAGCGACCACCGCCCGCTCGAGGGCTTCGTCTACGCGATCACGCCGTTCAACTTCACCGCGATCGCCGGCAACCTGCCGACCGCTCCCGCCCTGATGGGCAACGTGGTCGTGTGGAAGCCGTCCCCGACCCAGACCCACGCCGCCGTGCTGCTGATGCAGATCCTGGAGGAGGCGGGCCTGCCCAAGGGCGTCATCAACCTCGTCACCGGTGACGGCCTGGCCGTCTCCGAGGTCGCGCTGAACCACCCCGAGCTGGCCGGCATCCACTTCACCGGCTCGACCAAGACCTTCCAGTACCTGTGGAAGACGGTCGGCAACAACATCGAGAAGTACCGCTCGTACCCGCGCCTGGTCGGCGAGACCGGCGGCAAGGACTTCGTCGTCGCGCACCCGTCCGCGGACCGCGCGATCCTGAAGACCGCCCTGACCCGCGGCTCCTTCGAGTTCCAGGGCCAGAAGTGCTCGGCCTCCTCCCGCGCCTACGTCCCGGCCTCCATCTGGAACGACGGCTTCAAGGAGCAGTTCGCGGCCGAGGTCGACGGCATCACCATGGGTGACGTCCGGGACCTGACCAACTTCATCGGCGCCGTCATCGACGAGCGGTCCTTCGCCAAGAACAAGGCCGCCATCGACCGCGCCAAGGCCGACCCGACCTGCACGATCGTCGCCGGTGGCACGTACGACGACTCCGAGGGCTACTTCGTGCGCCCCACGGTCATCGAGTGCACCGACCCGGAGAACGAGGTCTTCACGACCGAGTACTTCGGCCCGATCCTCGCGGTCCACGTCTACCAGGACGAGGACTACGACGCGATGCTGGCGCAGATGGAGAACGTCTCGGCGTACGCCCTGACCGGCTCCGTCATCGCCCAGGACCGCTACGCCGCGGCCGACACGATGGAGAAGCTGCGCTTCGCCGCGGGCAACTTCTACATCAACGACAAGTCGACCGGTGCGGTCGTCGGCCAGCAGCCCTTCGGCGGCGGCCGCGCCTCCGGCACCAACGACAAGGCGGGCGCCGCCTCCAACCTCCTGCGCTGGACCTCGACCCGCTCCATCAAGGAGACCCTGGTCCCGCCGACCGAGTACGGCTACCCCCACATGGGCTAAACCCCCCACGGGCAGCCGCCCCGCAGAACCCCGCCCCCGCTCCGGTACCCCCAAGTCCGGAGCGGGGGCGGTCCCCATTTCCGCGCCGGTGAACGGGCGACCGGTCCTAGACCTCGGTCAGGACCTGGTCCAGGGACTTGCGGATCAGGCCGGGGACCTCGCAGTCCTCGGCGGGGTAGCCGATGGGGATCACCGCGAAGGCCTTCTCGTTCTCCGGGCGGCCCAGGACGTGGCCCAGGAAGCGCATCGGGCTGGGGGTGTGGACCAGGGCGGCCAGGCCCGAGAGGTGCAGGGCGGTGAGCAGCATGCCGACCGCGATGCCCACCGACTCGTCCACGTAGTAGTGCTTGCGCTTGGTGCCGTCCGGGCCGAGCCAGTAGCGCTGCTGGAAGACCACGAGCAGCACGGGGGCGTCGGTGAGGTGCGATTTCACGGCGTCGGTGCCCAGCGGGCGCAGGGCCGCCAGCCAGTCGTCGCCGAGCCGGCCGTCGTAGGAGATCTGCTCCTCCTGCTCGGCGGCGGCCCGGATCTGGGCCCGCACCTGAGGGTCCTTGACCAGGACGAAGGTCCACGGCTGCTGGTGCGCTCCGGAGGGCGCGGTGGCGGCGCAGGCGACCGCGTCCCGGACCACCTGCTCCGGCACCGGGTCGGGCGAGAAGCGGCGGACCGTGCGCCGCTCGTCCATCCGGCCGCGCAGGTGCGCCGCGGTGTCGGCGGACTCCTGCGCGGGCATCCGCTCGGGCCGGTAGGGGACGGGCCGGTAGGGCTCCCCGTGGGTGGGCGTCCACTGCTGCGTAGTTGGCGACATGGGCCTGAGTGTCAGGCGGCCCGGCACCCCGCCGCGCCCCGATTTCCGGCCTTTTCCGGACCTTCGGCGAGACGGCGACGCCCCGGCGGGAAGATCCCGCCGGGGCGTCGCCACTCACCGGTGCCGGCCTAGGCCGGCCGGCCCGTCCAGTTCTCCGGCACCAGCGGCGCCGGCATCAGGTACGCGGCGAAGGCGACCTGCGCGAGGAACTGGAAGACCAGCGGTTCGCCGGTGCTCATCCCCAGCAGGGGCCAGATGAAGAAGACCATCGGGAACGCCAGCGCGGTGCGGAACCGGGCCGGTGCCATGGACGTGTGCGCGAGCCCGGCGACCACCGCCAGGAGCAGGGTCGGCCCCCCGATGAGCGCCAGCATGCCGAGCGCGGTCCGCATGTCCTGGGCGAAGGAGTCGTCCCACGGGACCACCAGGGAGATCACCACCCAGGTGGCCATGTGGAGCGCCGCATAGGTCAGCACGCACCGGCCGATCCGCCCGAGCACCCGGCGCATGCCGGGTCCCGCCGCGGTCTGCGTCGTGTGCGTCATCAGCAGCCCTTCGTGCATCGGCCGTCCGTCCAGGTCTTGTCGATCTTGTCGCCCCAGAACGGAGCCGAGTCCATGCCGGTGTCGCTCGCCATCCGGTCCGAGGCGATGAGGCGGGGCGCCTGGCCGGTACGGTACTGCGTCACCTCCATGTCGGGGTAGGCGTCCCCGGACCTGCTGACCGTCACGGAGCTCTTCGTCGCCTTGATCTTGATGTCGTTGTCGACGGCGAAGAGGTTCATGAGGCTGTTCACGGCGTGCACCCCCAGGTCGAGCTGTTCGGACGTGGACTGGTGCCCGAAGGTGTCGTAGTCGAGCACGTTGTCGCCGCCGATGGTGTCGCCCGAGATGCCGCCGACCTTCAGGCGGTTGGCCGGGATCATGTGGCCCGGCTTCTCCACCATCTTCAGGTTCGCGTCGGCGAGCAGACCCACCCCGCTGCTCACCGCGACCTTGGTGGGCGTCGTGTGCGATGCGGCGATGGTGAAGCTGACGTCACCCGACTCCGTGTTCCAGAACATCGACATGCGGTAGGGGGCGTGCGGGTCGTCCTTCACCACCTCGCGGTCGTCGCCGACCAGCATGCCCAGCGCCGCCTCCTTGGTGTGGATGAAGAAGGTGAGCCGGATGATGCCCCGGTTCGGACCCTTGGCGACCTTGAACGTGCCGCGCACCGAACCCAGCGGCTTGGTGCCCCAGCCCGCGTCCATGACCTCGTCGATCCAGTCGTCCGCCGGCGGGTCCGACGGCGGCGGGTCCGACTTGGGCTTGGAGGTGACCGGCATGCCGCCGCGGCACTCGATCAGGCCCTGCCAGCACTCCATCAGCTGCCGGCCGGTGGGGTCGCCCTTCGTGGTCGGGTTGTTGTCGGCGTACGTGTAGCCCTGCGCGGCCTGCGGGTCGTCCAGGTCCAGGACCGGGTCGACGCTCAGGAACCGGCCGGTGGCCGGGTCGTACTCGCGCGCCCCCAGGTGCACGGTCAGGGTGGCCTCGTCGGTGGTGCCGCCGAGGAAGCCCCGGTCGCCGGCCCAGGTGCCGGGCTGCGCGCCGCGGGCCGCGCCGAAGGGAGCGGTCTTGCGGCGGGTGACGGTCTGCGCGGCGTCCGCGGTCACCTGGATGGTGCCGGTGCCGTGGTGGTCGCCGAAGGTGAAGGTCAGCACCGTACCGGTGCGGACCGCGACCGTGCGGCCGTCGGCCGCGTAGGTGCGGGTGCCGCTGACCTTGCCGCTCTTGGACAGGTGCAGCTCGTTGCCCTGGGACAGGGTGAGCGTGGTGCCCGAGGCGTCCCGGGCGATCAGCCGCTGGCCGTCGGTGTCGTAGAGGTAGCTCGCCTTCTCCGTGGTGCCCTCCTTGACGGAGCCGAGGTGGCCCTCGTCGTCCCACAGGAAGGTCTGCACCGGGGCGGTGCCGAGCTTGCGGGTCTCGGTGTTGCCCATCTCGTCGTAGGTGTACGTCTCGTCCCGCGCACCCGCGCCGGTCTGGGTGACCTTGGGCAGGTCGTGCGTGCCCGCGGTCGGCGCGGCGTACGTGCGCACGGCGTCGGCGGACGGACCCGCGGCGGTCTTGTGCTGCGTCTCCGAGGTGCGGTTGCCCACCGCGTCGTAGGCGTACGAGGTCCAGTAGGCGTCCTCGCCGCCCACCGCGGTGGCCGAAGGGGCCGCGGAGCACTGGGCGTTCCGGTCCGTCCAGGCCTCCGTGATCCGCGTCAGGGCGTCCAGCGCGAAGCACTGGTTGTCCGTGGTGCGGGCGGTGTCCTGGCCGTACGAGGTGGAGACGGAGCGGACGTTGCCCGCGGGGTCGTAGCGGTAGTGCGCGTCCTCGATCCGCTGCGGTGCCGCCTCCCGGTCCAGGTAGGAGTCGGTGAGCGAGCCGGTGTGCTCGTCGAAGACGTGCGAGGAGGTGATGGTCCGGCCGAACTCGCCGAACTTCTGGACGATGTTGCGCCCGTAGTGGTCGTAGGTCGTCTCGTTGACCAGCGGGTCAGTGCCGGCGCCCACGGTGGAGAGCAGGCCCGCGACCGGACTGTAGGTGTTGGCGACCTTCTCCGCCGGCAGGTCGCCGAGGGCGGGCTGCTGGGTCCACATCACCTGGCCGGTGTTGAGGTTGTAGGAGGTCGTCCACTTGTACGTACCGGCCAGCGCACCCTCGGCGGCGGGGATCACCGTCTGGGTCACCACCGGCTGGTAGACGCTGTTGTACGCGGTGACCGAGGACTCGTAGGCGCTGCCGTTCACCCAGCGCGTGGACTTCGACACCTGGCCCTTGGCGACGGTGTCGTACTCCCAGGTGGCGAGGGTGGTGGTGCCCTTCTTCAGCGCGGTGCGCCGGCCCAGCTCGTCGAAGTCGCTGTGCAGGGACACCCCGCGGGCGTCCAGCACGTCCGTGATCCGGTCACCGGTGTCGTAGGTGCTCTTGACCAGGCCCTTGTCCGGGTCGGTCGCGTCCGTCTGGCGGCCCCGGACGTCGTACTTGTACGACCAGGAGGCGCCCGAGGGATCGGTCACCGAGGCGAGCCGGCCCAGCCGGTCGTAGGCGCGCCTGGTCACCTGCGCGACCTTGCGGGCGGCGTCGGCGTACTGGCGCAGCTCTACGGTCCGGCCCAGGGCGTCGGTCACGGTGGTGGCCGCGACCCCGCCGGCCGGCGGGACGACCGTGGTGGTGTCGCCGGTGTACGTGGTGGTGGTGCGCTTGGTCTCGTCGCCGAACCGGCGGGAGACCACCGCGGTCACCCGGCCGGCCCCGTCGAACTCGGTGTCCGTGGACGCCGGGTACTTCAGCTCCTGCCCGGTGACCAGGACCGGTTCGGCCGGGCCGGTGGCGTAGAAGACGCCCGAGTTGCGCCAGGCCTGGCCACGGCTGTCGTAGAAGGTCTCGGTCACCAGCCGGCCGGACTGGTCGGGGGAGGCCTTCTGGGTCTGCCGCTCGCGCAGCAGACCGTCGTGGAAGGAGTAGGACACGGCGTACGTGCCGTCGTGCGTCAGCGACTTGGTGGTGACCACCAGCGGGCCGTCGTTGCGCACCAGGTACTCGAACGACAGGTTCGGCGAGTCCGGGTAGGTGGCGGCCGACCGGGTCGGCTTCCACACCTTGACCAGGCGGCCGAGGGCGTCGTACCGGGTCGTGGTGACCTTGCCGTTCGCGTCGGTGAGCTGAGTGGTCTGGCCGCGCAGCGGCTCGGTCACGGTGGTGGCGGTGTGCCCCTTGGGGTTGGTGACCACGGTCTGGGTGGGCACCTCGCCGGTGGCGGGGGTGTACGCGGTGGTGGTGGCCTTGCCGTAGGCGTCGGCCGTGCTCAGCGCCCGGCCGTAGACGTCGTAGCTCGCGAGCGGGGTGCTGGAGACGGTCGAGTAGCCCGATCCGCTGCCGTTGATCCGCTCCTTCCTCGTCACCAGACCGCGGGTCGGGGCGGCCCCGAAGGCGCCCCCGTCGTACCAGGAGCGGACGTCGTCGATCACGTCGGCGGGGCGGGAGACCGGCTTGCCGCAGAGCACGGCGGTGATCTCGACCCGGCTGACCTTCTCGACGATCGCGCTGCCCGCGCCGCGCGCGTAGCTGGTCGTGGTGCACTTCTCGTCGCCGGGCACGGCGGCGTCACCGGTCTCGGAGACCTGGTCGACCATGCCGTACGCGTCGAAGTGCCGGGTCAGAGCGGTGCTACGGGTGCCGGCGGCCACGGTCTGCCGGGTGGTCTCCTTCTCCACGCCGGTCTTGTACGCGACCAGGTCCGGCAGGCCGGAGCGGGTGCGCGTGTTGCCCGGGGCCGAGCGCCACGGGGTGTACGACACCGAGGACACCGGCTTCGCGGTGTCGTCCCCGTCGTACTGGATCTTCTCGCGGACCATGCCCGCGAACTCCTCGCGGTCGGTCACCGCCTCGCCCGCCGTGTCCTTCACCGCGGCCCCGTCGATGCCCCGGAAGAACCGGGTCTCGTCCAGCGTCCGGGGGTCGGACCCGTCTCCCGTGCGGGTCTGCACCCGGCCGTATCCGCGGGGCACCGAGTACGCGCGGTCCTCGGCCTTGGTGAACTCGTCGGTGCTCTTGGCCCAGGCGGCGCCGCCGAGGTAGGAGTACGTGCTCACCTTGTCCGGGGACTCGACGAGGTTGTCGCCCTCGGCCACGGCCGTCACCACGTACGAGTTGAACCAGTCCTGCTTGGCCTTGTCGCCCTCGAAGGCCCACTTCACCGGGTAGCAGCGGGTGGTGTTGGTGGCGTCCGGCGCGGGCAGCGAGGCGGCCGTGCAGTCCGGCTGCGAGTAGGTGACGCCGATGGTGCCGCCGGTCTCCGTGGTGATCTGGTAGAGGCGCAGCCGTACGAAGGGCGCCAGCCCGTCACCGAGCTTGTCCACGCGGTTGGGCCGCTGCTCGCCGGCGAAGGTGACCGGCGGGGTGGTGAGGGTGCCGCCGGCCTTGCCGGTGCGCTGGACGGAGGCCAGCCACATCGGGGTCGAGACGCCGTCGCCCGAGGCGGGGAAGTCCTGCTTGAGGGTCCAGGTGTCCACGTCCTTGTACGCGCCGCCGGTGAGCACCTTGGTGGTGATCGAGGCGAGCCGCATCCGGGACCAGAAGGTCGGCGAGTACTTGTCCTTGCACTCGGTGGCGCCGTCCTTGCAGTACTGGTCGAAGGGGACGTCGGGCCAGTTCTTGGCGTTCGCCTCGTCGAAGGTCGTGCAGCCGGTCAGGCAGCGCTCGCCGGTGTCGAAGACGACCTTCGCCATGGCCTTGCCGGTGTAGACGGCGTCGCCCCGCAGGCCGTAGTCGATGTGGTCGAGGTAGCCCGCCCGGTCGTACGGGGTGACCGTGGACTTGCCGGTGGTCTCGCTGACGTTGCGGCCGTAGTTGTTCGACTCGCTCTTCCAGTACAGCGCCATGGCGTTGTCGTTGGGGTCGACCACGTAGTCCAGCTGCCAGCGCCAGGCCTGCTGGCACCAGGCGCTCGCGAAGGAGGAGTTGTAGCAGGGCTCGCCGGACTGGTTGCCGAAGACCGGGACGGTGAGGGTGGAGTCGGTGACCGGGTCGTCGGCTGCGGTGCCGTTGTCCTTCCAGCCGGGCAGCCGGTTCAGGCCGAAGAAGTACTGGGTGCCGTCGGTCGTGGTGACCTTCCAGTGCTCGCCCTCGCCGTCCACGCCGGCGGTGCCCTTGTCGCCGTTGACGGCGCCGGTCAGCTTCTCGACCTTCTCGCCCGAGTCGCCCACGGCCTGCCAGCCCTTGCCGGCCTCGTAGACCAGCTCGGTGTTCTTGCCGTTCAGCGACAGCGTGGCGTTGTCGTTGTACCAGCACAGGTCGCCGACCCGGGTGGTGTTGGTCGAGCCCGTCTTGTCGTCGTTGCAGGACTTGTACCGGCGTTCCACGAAGCCGGGCTCCCAGTTCCAGCCGTCGCCGATCCAGGACGGCTGCGCGTTGGCGGCAGCCGTCCGGCCGTCCACCGACTGGGAGTTGTACCCGAGGGCGACCTTGGGGGAGAGGCCGCCGGGAACCGACGGCACGGCGATCGGGGTCGACCAGGTGAAGGCGCCGGTGGCGCCGCCCGCGGTCCAGGAGCCCGAGGCCTGGAGCGAGGTGGCCTTGTAGTCGCCGGTCGGGCCGCCGGACTCGGCGGTGGCGGCCAGGACGGTGGCGGCGGAGCCTGCCGCGGTCTTCGCGGTGAGCCGGCCCGTGCGCGTGTCGTTGACCGTGTGCAGCGGCTTGTGGGTCCGGCACTTCGCCAGCGCGGGCGTGGTCAGGGCGCAGCCCGGCAGTTCGACCAGGCGCAGCCGGCCGGCCCAGTCGCCGCCGTAGGCGTCCCGGAAGGCGGCGTAGTCGACCTGCACCCGGGCGGGGACCGGGGCCCGGCCGCCGTCGGCGCGGCCGACCGAGAGCAGCAGCCCGTCGACCCCCGCCCGGCGGGCGGCCTCCTTGGCGGCCACGGTCACCGTGAACCGGGGCGCGGCGGCCCGGTCGGCCGCGGCCGCCCCGGACTTCGGGGCCGTCGGCGCCTCCGGGAGCACCGAGACGGGCAGCCCGCCCGCTCGGCCGCCGGTCGCCGGGGCCTGTGCCGACCCCGCGCGCGGCCAGCTGGCCCGCGGCACGCGGGTGGTCCACGCGTGTGCGGCGGCCGCGTCCGGCCACCGCTTGCCGCCGATGGCGGTCTCCGTCACCGGGACCGGCTTCGGCTGCCGGACGCCCGGCGCGGGCGCGCCCGCGGCCTCCAGGGCCACCGCCGTCGAGGGCAGTAGTCCGGCCAGCAGGGCGGCCGCCACGGCCGCCGGTATTCGACGCTTGACAAAACGCCTCACGCAACTCCTCCAAATACCTCGCCAGAAAAGACGCGGCGCAGACTAACAGGCAATTGGAGGGTTATTCGGAGGGTTATCGGGGCCCCGATGGGGAGTCGAAAGGCGCGCCCGTCACGCTACCCGAGTATCGCTGGAAGGTGACTCGGATTCCGCTTGAGGATCGCTATATAACCGGTGGTTGACGGGATGACCAGTCGGTATGGTCCGGCGGTCATCGACCGTTGAGAGGTTTGTGTGCCCCCGAATTCAGCCACGTACGCCCGGCCGGAAAGGCGTGGGTTTCGACGTGGAATAGCGCTGGCCCTGGCAAGCGTAATTTCCGCTTCCGTATTCGTCGCGGTGCCCGCCACGGCGTCCGCCGCCGTCACCGCCACTGCGGCGGACCCGGTCGCCGAAGGGTCTGTGAGCGAGGAGGACTACGCCCTCGCGCAGGCGAAGTCCACCGGCGCCCCCTACGAGCTGACCTCCGCCCGTACCGAGTCCACCGACACCTGGGCGCTGCCCGACGGCAGCTGGTCCGTCAAGCGCTACGGCTCCGTGATCCGGCTGCTGCGCGACGGCGTCTGGGTCCCGGCCGACCCCACCCTCGTCTTCGCGGCGGACGGCTCCGTCGTCTCGAAGGCCTCCGCCGTGGACGTGACCTTCTCCGGCGGCGGCACCGCGGCCCTGCTCACCGGCGTCAAGGACGGCCGCTCCCTCTCGCTGACCTGGCCGAAGGCGCTGCCCAAGCCGACCCTGGCGGCGAACGTGGCGACGTACGCCGAGGTGCTGCCGGGGGTGGACCTCCAGCTGAAGGCCGAGGTGGAGGGCTTCTCGCAGCTGCTCGTCGTCAAGACCGCCGCCGCGGCCCAGAACCCCGAACTCGCCACGCTGCGGTTCAAACTGGGCACCGTGGGGCTGGACGTCTCCGCCGACCCCGACACCGGCAGCCTCACCGCCGTGAACCCGGCCGGGCAGACCGTCTTCTCCAGCCCCTCGCCGCTGATGTGGGACTCGACCACCGCCGACTCCGGTGGCCAGACCGTCGCGAAGACGGGCTCTCCGGCGGCGGCGGGGGCCGCCGAGGCGCCCGTACCCGGCCCCGAGGCGCCCTCCGAGGCCGCGCCCTTCGACCCGAAGCCGGGTGCCCAGGACGCGCAGATGCCGACCACGGTCTCCGGCGACACCCTGGAGATCAAGCCGGACCCGGCCCTGCTGAAGGGCCCGGACACCACCTACCCCGTCTACATCGACCCCTCTTTCGCCTGGGGCGAGAAGCAGCACTGGGCCCGGGTGTACAAGCACTACCCGCGGATGTCGTTCTTCGACACGAAGGACCCGATCCGGGTGGGCTACGAGTCCCAGTCGGGCGGCTCCGACCGGATCTCCCGCTCCTTCGTCCAGCTCGACACCAGCGACACCCGCTACGCGCAGGTCAAGAGCTCGGTCTTCCGGATCCGCAACACCTGGTCCTGGTCCTGCGAGGACCGCCCGGTGGAGCTGTGGCACACCGGCCCGATCTCCAAGAAGACCACCTGGGAGCACCAGCCCGGCAAGATAGCCAGGCTGGACACGGTCAACGACTCCAAGGGCTGGAGCAGCAAGTACTGCGACGCCGGCAACCTCGAGTTCGACGCCACGGCCAAGATGCAGGAGGCGGCCCGGGGCGGCTGGTCCCACCTCACCCTCGGCCTGTACGCCTCCAACGAGGCGGACACCTTCGGCTGGAAGAAGTTCGACGCCAGGACCGCGGTCCTGGAGACGGTCTACAACAACCCGCCGAAGAAGCCGGAGAACACCGGCACCAGCCCCCGCACCAGCTGCAGCGCCGGCGGTCTGATCGGCAACACCCGCGTCAGCCTCTACGCCACCCTCGACGACAAGGACGCCGGCAACCTCACCGCCGAGTTCCAGCTCTTCAAGGCCGGCGCCACCACCGCGTCGGTGACGATGAGCAAGACCGCCACCAAGGGCAAGGTCGTGACCTGGCCGGTGCCGGACGCCGACCTGCCCACCGGCAACTGGACCTGGAAGGTGCGCGGCAAGGACCAGGACGGTGCCACCGGCCCCTGGTCGGACACCTGCAAGTTCACCGTCGACCGCACCCGGCCGAGCAGGCCGCCGGTGATCACCTCGGTGAACAACCAGTTCCCGCCGGGGGAGAACGGCTGGCCCGCGGGCACCGGCAAGGCCCGTGACGCCGGGAAGTTCGCCTTCGCGGCCAACGGCGTGAACGACGTCGACCACTACGTCTGGTGGACCGACTACGACGCCGATCCGCACGACGCCGATCCCGGCATCCCGGCCACCGTCCGCCCGCCCGGCTACGGCCCGCACTTCGTCTACGCCTACAGCATGGACAAGGTCGGCAACCGCTCGGACATCGCGACGTACGTCTACTACGCCGGCCGCTCGACCGAGCGGGACGGACCGGACGACCTGAACGGCGACGGGAACCGCGACATCTGGAGCGTGGACTCCAACGGCACCCTGCTCACGTACGCGGGCCAGGGCGACGGCGACTTCTCCGCGGCCACCAACGGCGGCAAGTCCTTCCCCGACGGCGACGTCTCCTCCCGCGGCGACTGGGGCCAGGACGGATACAACGACCTGGTGAGCCTGGAGTACGACGCGACGGTCAAGAAGAAGAAGCTCTGGTCGTACAAGAACAACGGCAGCGGCGTCATCGGCGCCGGCACCGAGCTCACCGTCACCTGCCCGGTCCCCGACGAGGAGATCGGATGCTTCGGCGACGAGAAGTGGACCGGTGACGACCACTGGTACAACGCCGACCAGGTCGTCGCCCCCGGCGACCTCAACGGCGACGGCCAGCCCGACCTGCTCGTCAAGCAGGGCAAATACCTGTGGGCGTACTACGGCAACCGCGCCACCCACGACCTCGACCTGGCCAACACCCGCGCCCCCGTCCTCGTCGGCGGCAGCGACTGGGACAGGTTCACCGTGGTCGCCCCCGGCGACCTGAACGGCGACAAGCTCGCCGACCTGTGGCTGCGCGAGGACGCCACCGGCAAGGTCTTCCGTGCGTACGGCAGGAAGTCCGGCGCGGCGGGCCAGCTCGACCCCGCCACCTGGGGAGCCCCCGGCGCCCGGGTCGAGATCGCCACCGGCTACCAGGCGAGCGCCTACCCGTCCGTCGGCTCCTCCGGGGACGTCACCGGCGACGGGCTGCCGGACCTGTGGGCCCGTAAGACGGACAACACGATGATCGGCTGGTACGGCAAGATCCCCGGCGCCGACAACAAGTCCTTCGGCTCGCCCTTCGTCATCGACGGCATCACCGGTGGCTCCCGGATCCCGGCCGGCACCAAGCTGACCGGCGGCCAGTCGCTGACCTCCCGCTCGGCCAAGCTCACCCTGCAGGACGACGGCAACCTGGTCGTCACCTCCAACGCGGGCAAGGTGCTGTGGTCGACCCGGACCGGCGGCAACCCGGGCGCCACCGCCGTCATGCGCCACGACGGCAACCTGGTGGTCCTCAAGGCCGACGGGGTCACCGTCGCCTGGCAGTCCAGGACCAGCGCCGCCGAGGGCTACGCCATGCTCCAGGACCGCGGAGACCTGGTGGTCTTTGACGTCAAGAGCCAGTCCGTCTGGAGCAGCGGCAGCTCGCTGCGCCACGACTACACGGGCGACGGCCGCAGCGACATGGCCGACTGGTACGACTACGGCGACGGCCACGACTCGATCCACCTGTGGCAGACCGGCTCCGACGGCCTCTTCCAGACCCCCCGCGCGGGCTGGAGCGTGCCCGCGGGCAACTACTACAACGAGCACATGAAGCGCGTCACCGGCGACTACAACGGCGACGGCATCGGCGACGTGGCCGCGATCTACGGCTACGCGGACGGCAGCGTCGGGCTGTTCACCTGGACCGGCAAGGGCGACGGCACCTTCAACGCGGCCGCCAAGTCCTGGAGCGCCGCGCCGGGCAACTGGACGTTCTCCCGGATGACGCCCTACAGCGGCGACTTCAACGGCGACGGCCGCGACGACCTGGCGGTCTGGTACGACTTCGCCGACCTGCACGACACCGTCTTCGTCTTCACCACCTCGGCCAAGGGTGCCTTCAACCCGCCCCGGAACGCCTGGACCGCGGTCAACAGCTGGGAGCAGGCGCGGGCCAAGACCGTCTCGGGCGACTTCAACGGCGACGGCCGCGACGACCTGCTGGCCTTCTACGGGTACGCGGACGGCTCCGAGAAGATGTGGACCTTCACCGCCACGGCCGCCGGCACCTTCGTCCCGACCGCTTCCTGGTCCTCCGCGACCTGGGGGGACTGGGCGCGCACCTCGCTCTTCGCGGGCGACTTCAACGGCGACGGCCGGGACGACGTCGGTACCTGGTACGACTACGCCGACGAGCACGACGCGGTGATCGTCTTCCCGAGCGCCGCCAACGGATCCTTCTCGTCCTCGTACGAGGCGTGGACCTCGCCGGCCGGCAACTGGTACCGGCCGAACGTCAAGCTGGTCACCGGTGACTACAACGGCGACGGCCGCGACGACCTCGGCGGCTTCTACGGCTACGAGGACGGCAGCGTCCGCTCGTTCACCTGGGCCACCAACGGTGACGGAAAGCTGGGCGGTGCCACGGCCGGCTGGTCGACCGAGCCCGGGAACTGGACCCGCGAGCGGGCCCACTTCCTGGACCAGCAGACCTCGGCCGAGTGACCGGGGCCCGGCGGTCCGGCTGACCGGTCGCCGGCGACCATGACGACGAGGGCCCCGGGGCGCGCTGCCCCGGGGCCCTCGTGCGTCGGGCCGGGCGGTCGTCAGCCGCTGATGCTGGGGGCGCCGGTCTCCAGGTGGCCCGTGTAGCGGCGGGACCAGGTGCCGTCCGAGGAGGCCAGGACCGTGAAGTCGTACCAGCCGTGGCAGTAGGCGACCTGGTTGAAGTAGTCCTCCACCGAGCCGCCCGCCGGGACGGTGTACGTCCAGGGCCCGTCCGTGCGGTAGGCGTTGGAGCGGATGGTGAAGGAGGCCGCGGCGCCGGACCGGTTGGTGATCTTGAACCAGACCGCCAGCTTGCCGGTGCCCGGCTCGATCGCGTAGCGGGCGGCCACCTCGTAGTCCTTGCCGGGCTTGTTGGTGTCGCCGATGAAGCGCCGCAGGAAGCGGTTGGGGCCGGTCATGCCGATGTCGTACTTGCCCGAGCCCGCGCCGAGGCCGATCGAGAAGGAGTCGGTGGCGGTGCCGCCCGGCTCGACCGTGTACTGCCAGGGCGTGGTGTCGCGGTACTGGTGCGGGTGGATCGAGAAGTGCGCCGGCCGGGTGGCCGGCTCGCCCTGGTTGGTCATCGAGAACCAGGCGGAGATCGCGCCGTTCGCGCCGTACTCGAAGCGGTCCAGGTTGCCGTTGACCTGGTACGGCAGCGCCCGCGCCGGGCGGGTGCCGGGCTCGACGGCCGGCAGGGCGTTGTCCTGCGGCGCCGGGTTGGGCAGCGGCCCGCAGGTGGCCTGGCCGATGACCTTGGCGGTGGAGGGCAGGCCGCCGGGCACCCCGTACACCGGGTTGGCGAAGTCGAAGACGCCCGTCAGGTCGCCGGTCACCTTGCGGCGCCAGGGGCTGATGTTCGGGCAGGTGGCGGGCTTGCCGAGGGCGGCCGTCCAGGTCTCGAGGAAGCGCAGCACGGAGGTGTGGTCGAAGACCTCGGAGCTGACCCAGCCGCCCCGGGTCCACGGCGACATCACCAGCATCGGCACCCGGAAGCCCAGCCCGATCGGCACCCCGTCGATGAACTCCCCGGGCGTGCCGGCCGGCGGCACCGGCGGCGGCACGTGGTCGAAGAAGCCGTCGTTCTCGTCGTAGTTGAGGAAGAGCACGGTCGAGTCGAAGACCTCGGGGCTGGCGGCCAGCGCCCGGTAGACCAGGTCCACGAAGTGCGCACCGTCCCCGGGCGGGGCGTACGGGTGCTCGGAGAAGGCCTCGCTGGCCACCACCCAGGAGACCTGCGGGAGGGTGCCGGCCAGCGCGTCGGCCTTGATCGCGGCCGCGATGTCGTCCGGCGTGGAGCCGGTGACCTTGGGCACCGAGCCCATGCCCTTGTCCCACAGCGGGTTGCCCGGCGCCGCGTCGGTGAACTTCTTGAAGTAGGCGAGGCCGTTGTCGCCGTAGTTGTCGGCGGCGTTCTGGTAGACCTTCCAGCTCACCCCGGCGCGCTCCAGCGCCTCGGCGTACGTCTCCCAGGTCAGGCCCTTCTCGTCGCCGCCGTCCTTGCTGGCGGCGTCGACCTTGCCGCTCCACAGGAAGGTGCGGTTGGGGCCGGTGGCGCTGAGCGCGGAGCAGAAGTACGCGTCGCAGATCGTGTAGTTGTCGGCCAGCGCGTAGTGGAAGGGGATGTCGCCCCGGTCCAGGTAGCCGAGGGTGCGGGTGTTGCCGACGCCGGTGACCCAGTTGTCGAGCCGGCCCTTGTTCCAGGCGGCGTGCTGGGAGGTCCAGCTGTGCGGCAGGTCGCCGTTGCACTGCGCCAGGGTCGCGCCGTCCACCCCGCCGGCCGGCGGGGTGGCGCTGAGCTTCCACGGGTAGTGCCGGCCGCCCCAGTTGTACTGGTTGAACATGCCCCAGCCGCCGGGCAGGTTGACGGCCGCCCGGTCGCCGAAGCCGCGGACGCCCTTGAGCTTGCCGAAGTAGTGGTCGAAGCTGCGGTTCTCCTGCATGAGGATCACCACGTGCCGGACGTCGGTGAGCGTGCCGGTCGCGGCCTGGGAGGCCGCCGAGGCGGTCCCCGCGGCGCCGGCCGGCAGCGCCGCCCCCGCCGCGACCGCGGCTCCGATCCCGACGAATCCCCTGCGGCTGATGGGAGTCATGCCCCGCCCTTCGCGTCCCGAGTGCCCCAGCGGCACCGCGGAGCAAGGGTGGTGCCCGTGGGCTCAAAGGTCTAGATCCGTGCAGTAAGGCGTGGGTGAACTTCCGGTGGCGATCCGTCAGAGGCCGGTACGGACCAGCATCTTTCCGGTGTTCTCGCCCTGGAGCATGCCGATGAAGGCGGCCACTGTCCGGTCAAACCCCTGTACAACGGTGGTATCCGCGAGCACCGAACCATTGCGCAGATGCGGGACCAGGAATTCCTCCAACTCCTCCTGGAGATTGGTGTGGTGGCGAACCAATACGCCTTCCAGGCGGAGCGACTTGTGGACCACCTCGAAGAGGTTCCGGGGCGCGGCCGGCGACCGGTCGCCGTTGTACGTCGAGACCGCGCCGACCCAGGCGATCCGGCCGAACTCCCGCAGGGAGTCGATGGCCCCCTCCAGGTGCTCCCCGCCGACGTTGTCCACGTACACGTCGATGCCCTCGGGGGCGGCCGCCGCGAGCTGCGCCGCCACCGGGCCGTCGTGGTAGTCGAAGGCCGCGTCGAAGAGGCCGTCCCCGGTCAGCCGGGCCACCTTGGCCGCCGAACCGGCGCTGCCCACGATCCGGCGGGCACCCAGCAGCCGGGCGATCCGGGCGGTGGCCAGGCCCACCCCGCCCGCGGCGGCCGACACGAACAGGTCCTCGCCGGCCCGCAGCCGGGCCGTGCGGGTCAGCGCCGCGTACGCGGTCAGCCCGGTGCCGCCCAGGATGCTCAGGTACGCCTCGAGGGGGACCCCGTCCCGGTCGCGCAGCTTGCGGGTGCCGCCCGTGCCCAGCGTGACCACCGCGTGGGTGCGCCAGCCCTCCCGGTGGAAGACCAGGTCCCCCTCGGCCAGCCCCGGGTCCCGGGAGGCGATCACCCGGCCCACCGAGCGGCCCTCCAGCGGGGCGTCCAGCGCGAAGCCGCCCTCGCCGCCGTCCATCAGGCCCCGGTGGTACGGGTCCACCGAGAGCAGCAGGTTCTCCACCACGGCGGTGCCGGGGGCGGGGGAGGGGACGGGCCCCTCGACGAAGCGGAAGTCGGCCGGGGCGGGGAGGCCGGCGGGCCGGGCGATCTGGTGGACGGCGTACGCGGTGTCGGTCATGCCGCTGACGCTAGGAAGGAATCGGCGGGCCCGGCAGGGGGTTGCCCTCATGGCAGCCGAAGATCCATGAAGAACGCTCATAGAAGGAGGTGGGGAGCCCCGTGGCCGAGCTCGCCCCGCAGGAACTGCGGATCCTGGTCGCGGTCGCCGAGACCGGCGGCTTCTCCGCGGCGGGCACCGCCCTCGGGCTCACCCAGTCCGCGGTCTCGCACGCGGTCCGCGCCGCCGAGCGCAAGATCGGTGCGGTGCTCTTCAGCCGCGACCGGCGCGGCGCCCGGCCCACCCCCGCCGGCGAGGCCGCGGTGGCGCACGCCCGCCGGGTGCTGCGGCTGCTGGAGGTGCTGGTCGCCGAGGCCCGGGCCGCCGCCGCCCCCGCGGCCGGCGGTCCGGAGCCCGCGGGGGTGCTGCGGGTCGCGGCCTTCCGCAGCGCGGCCCTGCACCTGCTGCCGCCCGCCCTGGAGCGGCTGGCGGCCCGGTACCCGGGGATCCGGCCCGAGGTGCGGGTGGTGCGCGAGCTGGGCGCCGGTACCGCCGGGGAGGTCGCGGCCGGCCGGGCGGACCTGGGCATCGCCACCCTCGGCGGCTCCGGGGGACTGCCGTCCGGGGTGCTCTCCGGCGCGCTGCTGGAGGAGCCGTACTCGCTGGTGCACCCGGCCGGCCACCCGGATCCGCGGTCGCTGCCCTTCGTGGACTGGGACGAGAACTGCGGCTCGTACACCCGCGCCTGGTGGCGGCGGCAGGACTGGATCCCGGCCGCCACCGTCCGGGCCGAGGACGACGGCATGGTGCTCGCCATGGTCGAGCGGGGCCTGGGCATGGCGATCATGCCCGCGCTCTCCCTGAACGGCGCACCGGACACCGTCGGGATCCGGGACCTCGGCCCCGACGGCCCGGTCCGCACCGTGGGCTACGTCACCACCCCCGAGCAGGCGGCCAACCGTGCCGTACAGGCCCTGATCAGGGAATTGCGGGCCGGGCGGGGCGTCCTCGCGGCCTGAGCCGAGGGGGCCCGGCGGGTGGCGGCCGTCTCAGATAGTAGGAAGTCCGAGTAATTGCGGAGACATACAGCCCGGACTGTCCTAGCTTTGTAGGAGCCGAACGTCTCGCCGATCAGGCGAATGGCGGCCGCGAGCGCGCGCCCCTGGCAGGCAACCCCTGCTGCGCGACGACTCCCCGCCCTTTCCGGCGCCTTGAAGGAACCCCTCCCTCCGCGGCCCCGCCGCGCCGTGATCTCAAGGAGTCGATCACCATGACCGCCACCGCCACCCGTCGCGTCCGCCACACCGCCCACACCTCCGACGACGACCGCAAGAACGCCGCCGCGGCCCTCCAGCGCGCCCTGGACCGCCGTGACAACGGCGGCTCGACCGGCCACTGACCCGAGCCCCCGGCCCGAGTCCCCCGGCGCCCGCCGGGGGACCTCGCGTCCAGATGGTGGACGCAACATGTCAATGGCTGGGACAGGGAGTACGGTGCCGTCATGTCGACCAGCATCAATCTCGCAGTGATCCCCGGCGACGGCATCGGCCAGGAAGTCGTGGCTCAGGGCCTCAAGGTCCTCAGCGCGGTCCTGCCCCAGGACGTGAAGCTGGAGACCAAGGAGTACGACCTCGGCGCCCAGCGCTGGCACCGCACCGGAGAGACCCTTCCGGACGCGGAGCTCGAGGCCCTGAAGCACCACGACGCCATCCTGCTCGGCGCCATCGGTGACCCCTCGGTCCCCTCCGGCGTCCTGGAGCGCGGTCTGCTGCTCAAGCTCCGCTTCGCCTTCGACCACTTCATCAACCTGAGGCCGTCGAAGCTGTTCCCCAACACCGCCACCCCGCTGGCGGGCCGCCCGGACATCGACTTCGTCGTGGTCCGCGAGGGCACCGAGGGCCCGTACACCGGCAACGGCGGCTCGCTGCGCACCGGCACCCCCGCCGAGGTCGCCACCGAGGTCAGCGTGAACACCGCGTACGGCGTGGAGCGCGTGGTGCGCGACGCGTACGAGCGGGCCAACGCCCGCCCGCGCAAGAAGCTCACGCTGGTCCACAAGAACAACGTCCTCGTCTACGCCGGCCACATGTGGAAGAACATCTTCGACACCGTCGGCCGGGAGTACCCCGAGGTCACCACCGACTACCTGCACGTCGACGCGGCGACGATCTTCTTCGTCACCCAGCCCGAGCGCTTCGACGTCATCGTGACGGACAACCTCTTCGGTGACATCCTCACCGACCTGGCCGCGGCCGTCACCGGCGGCATCGGCCTGGCCGCCTCCGGGAACATCAACCCGACCGGCGCCTTCCCGTCCATGTTCGAGCCGGTGCACGGCTCGGCCCCGGACATCGCGGGCACCGGCAAGGCCGACCCGACGGCGACGGTCCTCTCCGTCGCCCTGCTGCTGCGCCACCTCGGCCGCGAGTCGGAGGCCGTCCGCACCGAGGAGGCGGTCTCCGCCGACCTCGCGGAGCGCGACGGCACCTTCCGCAGCACGGACGAGATCGGCGACGCGCTCGCCGCCCGCGTAGCCGGCTGACCCGGCGACCGCATCGAGCGAACAGCCGCCGGGCCCCTTCCCACGGGACCCGGCGGCTTCTCTTGTGCGGCCCCCGGGTGCCACCATCTCCCCTGGGCCGCATCCACCCGTTTCTCCGGAGCCCGCCCTCGCGCGATAATCGAACGCGGGGCCGCGGCATGCGGAGAGCTCCTACGTCCTGGCGACGGCGTGAGCGCGGTCCGTCACACACAAACGGTGAAGGACTAGCACTCATGACGACGCCCACGATCGAGCTCAAGCCCTCCTCGCACCCGCTGTCCGACGCGGAGCGCGAGGCGATCCTGGCCAGCCCCGGATTCGGCCGCCACTTCACCGACCACATGGTGACGATCAAGTGGACGGAGGGCCGCGGCTGGCACGACGCCGAGCTCGTGCCGTACGCGCCGCTCTCCATCGACCCGGCGAACATGACCCTGCACTACGCGCAGACGATCTTCGAGGGCATGAAGGCGTACGCCCAGCCCGACGGCACCGTCGCGACCTTCCGCCCGGAGGCCAACGCGGAGCGCTTCCAGGCCTCCGCCCGCCGCATGGCCATGCCGGAGCTGCCCACCGAGCTCTTCATCGCCGCCTGTGACGCGCTGGTCCAGCAGGATCGCGCCTGGGTGCCCACCTCCGGTGAGGCCTCGCTCTACCTGCGCCCGTTCATGTTCGCCACCGAGGTCGGCCTGGGCGTCCGCCCGGCCAACGAGTTCCTTTTCATGGTCATCGCCTCGCCGGCCGGCGCGTACTTCCCCGGCGGCGTCAAGCCGGTCTCCGTCTGGCTCTCCGAGGACTACGTCCGCGCGGTCAAGGGCGGCACCGGCGCCGCCAAGACCGGCGGCAACTACGCCGCCTCCCTGGTCGCCCAGGCCGAGGCCGCCTCGCACGGCTGCGACCAGGTGGTCTGGCTGGACGCCGTCGAGCACCGCTGGATCGAGGAGATGGGCGGGATGAACCTGTACTTCGTGTACGGCGACCGCATCGTCACCCCGGAGCTCACCGGCTCGCTGCTGCCCGGCATCACCCGCGACTCCCTGCTGAAGATCGCCCGCGACCTCGGCTACACCGCCGAGGAGGGCCGGATCACCACCGAGGACTGGCAGCGCGACGCCGCCGACGGCAGCCTGACCGAGGTCTTCGCCTGCGGCACCGCCGCGGCGATCACCCCCGTCGGCTCGGTCAAGTCCCACCGCGGCGGCTGGACCCAGGGCGACGGCGAGCCCGGCGAGGTCACCATGAAGCTGCGCACCGCCCTGCTGGACATCCAGACCGGCCGCGCCGCGGACGTCCACGGCTGGCAGCACCCGATCGCCTAGTCGTCCGTACGCACGGAAAAAGGCCCGCCCCCCTCGGCGAGGAAACCGAGGGGGGCGGGCCTTTCCCGTGACCGGTGAGGGCCGGTCAGGCGGTGGCCTCCGCGGGCTCGGCGGCGGGCGTCGCGGGGACGGCGGCCGGGGCGGCGGAGGAGCGGGCGGTCAGGAGCAGGTAGGCGAGGCCGCCGACCACTCCGGAGAGGACGAAGCTGCAGTCCACCCCGCCGGTCAGGGCCAGCAGCGGGCCCTCGTAGACGGTGGTGGAGACGGCGCACAGGCCCACCCCGGCGCCCAGCGCCCAGGCGGCGGTGGCCCGCAGGTTCCAGCCGCCGCGGTACCAGTAGACGCCGCCGCGGGAGCGCCGGTTGAAGACCTGGAGGGCCTCCGCGTCGTACACGCCCTTGCAGCGGACGAAGCCGATCAGGGTGATCACCGCCCAGGGGGTGCCGATCGCGGTGAGCAGCAGCACGAAGGAGGTCATCGCGGCCTGGGCGTTCCACTCGAAGGAGCCGACGAAGACGAAGGCGGTGGCGACCACCGCGGCGATCACGGTCGCCTTGGTGCGGGTGGCCCTGGGGATGATCGCGTCCAGGTCCAGGCCCATGGAGTAGAGCATCAGCCCGGCGTTGCCCACCGAGCCGGCGGTGGCGGCCACCAGGAGCGGTACCAGGTACCAGGCGGGCGAGGCGGCCACCAGCGGGGCGGCGTACTCCAGCCCGGCGCGGGCGGCCAGCGCGGTGTACGTGCCGAAGAGCTGGGGGGTGAGCAGCCCGACCAGCAGGCCGAGGCAGGTGGCCGTCAGCACCTTGCGGGAGCTGTGCCGGACGGGCGAGACGTACCGGGTGTAGTCGCCGAGCAGGGTGATGAAGGCGACCGGCCCGCTCAGCCCGGCGGCCACCGCGGCCAGCAGCCAGGTCGGCCAGAAGGAGCCCAGCAGGTAGGGGGTGTCCGGGGGAGCGGCGGTGGTGAAGTCGCCGGCGTACGCGATCACGCCGATCAGCAGCAGTACGACCATGCCGACGGAGAGGACCTTGCTCATCCGCAGCAGCAGCCGGTAGCCGAAGACCGCGCCGACGACGGTGGCCGCGGCCAGCACGCCGTACATGAGCGCGCGGGTGATGCCGGTGTCGGGCAGCCCGGTCAGCCGGGACAGCACGCCGACCATGACGTCCCCGCCGACCCACAGGGTCAGGGCCGTGTAGCCGAGGGAGAGCAGCAGGCCCACCACCGAGCCCACCAGCCGGCCCCGGACACCGAACTGGGCGCCGCTGGAGGTGGAGAGGTTGGTGGCGGTGCGCAGGGAGATCAGCGCCAGCGGTGCGGTGACCGCGATCCCGGCCAGGGTGCCGGCGACGATCGCGGTGATCGAGGGCCACAGGCCGAGCCCGAAGGACGGGGGCAGCCAGCCGAAGACGATCACGCCGAGGCACAGGTTGGAGCCGAGCAGGATCGACACCAGGTCCCGGGGACCGCTGGTGCGCTCCTCCTCGGGGATGGTGTCGACTCCGCGCTGTTCTATCGGCATGGATCACTCCCGGTCAGTGCGGAACGGGGGAGTACCACCGTCCGGATGGATTGGTTCCGGTTTTGTTAGAGCGGCATTCAATGTGGCCTAAGCCTGGCCCTCAGGTCAATGGTTCCCGTGAAGGAAATGAATGGTTAGAGTGATGCTCTAACCTGAGACATGGAAAGGTGGTGGATCGTCGTGCGAGTGCCCCCCACGGAGCGCGACCGGGCCGCCGCCCACGGCATGCGGCTGCGCGTGCCGGCCGACCGCCAGCACCTCCTCTAAGGACCCCGTCATGACGCACCCTGCCGGTACCCCCGCCGCCGACGGCTTCCGGATGCCCGCCGAGTGGGCCCCCCACGAGCGCACCTGGATGGCCTGGCCCAGCCCCAACCCGACCTTCACCGACGAGCACGAGCTCGCCGAGGCCCGCGCGGCCTGGGGCGCCGTGGCCCGCGCGGTGCGCACGTACGAGCCGGTGACGCTGGTGGTCAGCCCCGGTGACGCGGCGGGCGCCCGGGCCGTGGTCGGCGAGGACGTCGAGATCGTGGAGCGGGAGCTCGACGACGCCTGGATGCGGGACATCGGCCCCACCTTCGTCACCAACGACCGGGGCGAGGTCGCCGCGGTCGACTGGACCTTCAACGGCTGGGGCGCCCAGGAGTGGGCCCGCTGGGAGCACGACTCCAAGATCGCCCGGCACGTCTCCGACCTGGCCGGCACCCGCACGTACAGCACCTCGCTGGTCAACGAGGGCGGCGCGATCCACGTCGACGGCGAGGGCACCGTCCTGCTGACCGACACCGTGCAGCTCGGCGAGGGCCGCAACCCCGGCTGGACCCGGCAGCAGGTGGAAGCGGAGATCCACGCCCACCTCGGCACCACCAAGGCCATCTGGCTGCCCTACGGCCTGGCCGGCGACTACGGCACCTACGGCACCCAGGGCCACGTCGACATCGTCGCCGCCTTCGCCCGCCCGGGCGTGGTGATGGTGCACACCCAGCCCGACCCGGCCCACCCGGACCACGAGCGCTGCAAGACCATCGCCGCGATCCTGCGCGCCGCCACCGACGCGCAGGGCCGCCGCCTGGAGGTCGTGGAGGTGCCCGCCCCGACCGTGCTCGAGGAGGACGGCGAGTGGGTGGACTACTCCTACATCAACCACCTCCTGTGCAACGACGGCGTGGTGCTCTGCGCCTTCGACGATCCGCGCGACGAGGAGGCGGCGGAGATCTTCCGCGGTCTCTTCCCGGAGCGGACCGTCACGCTCGTGGACGCACGTACGATCTTTGCCGGGGGTGGCGGCATCCACTGCATCACCCAGCAGCAGCCCAGGGCGTAGCGCGACGGAGGAGTGGCCATGGCGGACGGGGCGCGTGCGCGCAGGAACGCGCCGCCGCGCGAGGAGGTCCTCGCGACCGCCATGGCCATGATCGCCGAGCGCGGCCTGGACGGCCTGACCATGGCCGGCCTGGGCCGGGAGGTCGGGATGAGCAGCGGCCACCTGCTCTACTACTTCCGCACCAAGGACGAACTGCTGCTCCAGACGCTGGAGTGGAGCGAGGCCAATCTGGGCGCCGGGCGTTCGGCCCTGCTCTCCCGGCGCGCCCCGGCCGCCGAGCGGCTGCGGGCCTACGTCGACCTGTACGTGCCGGACGGCCCCCGGGACCCGCACTGGACGCTCTGGCTGGAGGTCTGGAACCGGTCCCAGGAGGCCGGCCCCGCCGAGCGGGACCGGCAGGCGGCCATCGAGGGCGCCTGGCACCGGGACCTGGCCGCGCTGGTCGCCGAGGGCGTCTCCCGCGGCGAGTTCCGCGCGGTGGACGCCGACCGCTTCGCCACCCGCACCCGCGCGCTGCTGGACGGCTTCAGCATCCAGCTCGCGGTGGGCCTGCCGCTGCTGGACCGGGCCGGGATCCTGGCCCACGTCCAGGAGTTCCTGGAGGACGCGCTCCGGCCGTGAGAGGTCCCGGGGCGCGGCCGGCCGGCCGCGGCGGAGTGTTCAGGAACACGACCGCATCGTGAGACGCGGGCCCGGGTGCACCCGGCCGTGTGACAGACTGCCGCCGTGCTTGCATTCACCATGATTATGGGAAGCAGCGCGCCGGTCCGCAGTGACCGCTGAGCGTGGACACACCCCACGCCGGCGGGCATCGTGCCCCAGACCCGCGCGCAGACCTCTCGCACCCGCGAGAGGTTTTTTCGTTTCCCGGCCCCATTCCTGCCGGGGGCGAGCGGCGCGCGATGATGGGGGCAAGTGGAACCCGGGGATCCGGACCCACTCATCCGACAGGAGTCAGATCAGCATGACGACAGAGGTCATCGACGACGCGTTCCATGTCTTCGACACCACGCTGCGCGACGGCGCCCAGCGCGAAGGCATCAACCTCACTGTCGCGGACAAGCTGACGATCGCCCGTCACCTGGACGACTTCGGCGTGGGCTTCATCGAGGGCGGCTGGCCCGGCGCCAACCCCCGCGACACCGAGTTCTTCGCGCGGGCCAAGGCCGAGATCGAGTTCAAGCACGCGCAGCTGGTCGCCTTCGGCGCCACCCGCCGGGCCGGAGGCAAGGCCGCCGAGGACCCCCAGGTCAAGGCACTGCTCCAGTCCGGAGCCCCGGTGATCACGCTGGTCGCCAAGTCCCACGACCGGCACGTGGAGCTGGCGCTGCGCACCACCCTCGAGGAGAACCTCGAGATGGTCCGCGACACCGTCTCCTACCTGCGCGAGCAGGGCCGCCGGGTGTTCGTCGACTGCGAGCACTTCTTCGACGGCTACCGGGCCAACGCCGAGTACGCCAAGTCCGTGGTGCGCGCCGCCCACGAGGCCGGCGCCGACGTGGTCGTGCTGTGCGACACCAACGGCGGCATGCTCCCGGCCCAGATCCAGGCCGTGGTCGCCACCGTGCTGGCCGACACCGGCGCCCGGTTGGGCATCCACGCCCAGGACGACACCGGCTGCGCGGTGGCCAACACCCTCGCCGCCGTGGACGCCGGCGCCACCCACGTGCAGTGCACCGCCAACGGCTACGGCGAGCGGGTCGGCAACGCCAACCTCTTCCCCGTGGTGGCCGCCCTGGAGATCAAGTACGGCCGCAAGGTGCTGCCCACCGGCGCCCTCGCCGAGATGACCCGCATCTCGCACGCCATCGCCGAGGTGGTCAACCTGACCCCCTCCACCCACCAGCCGTACGTCGGCGTCTCCGCCTTCGCCCACAAGGCCGGCCTGCACGCCTCCGCGATCAAGGTCGACCCGGACCTGTACCAGCACATCGACCCGGAGCGGGTCGGCAACACCATGCGGATGCTGGTCTCCGACATGGCCGGCCGGGCCTCCATCGAGCTCAAGGGCAAGGAGCTCGGCGTCGACCTCGGCGGCGACCGCGCCCTGATCTCCCGGGTGGTCGAGCGGGTCAAGGAGCGGGAGTTGGCCGGCTACACCTACGAGGCCGCCGACGCCTCCTTCGAGCTGCTGCTGCGCGCCGAGGTGGACGGCCGGCCCCGCCGCTACTTCCGTACGGAGTCCTGGCGCGCCCACGCCGAGCTGCGGCCGGACGGCAGCTACGCCAACGAGGCCGTCATCAAGCTGTGGGCCAAGGGCGAGCGGATCGTGGCCGCGGCCGAGGGCAACGGCCCGGTCAACGCGCTGGACCGGGCGCTGCGGGTGGCCCTGGAGCGGTTCTACCCGCAGCTCGCCAAGTTCGAGCTGGTGGACTACAAGGTCCGCATCCTGGAGGGCAAGCACGGCACCGAGTCCACCACCCGGGTGCTGATCCAGACCACCGACGGGGTTCGCGAGTGGTCCACGGTCGGCGTGGCGGACAACGTCATCGCCGCCTCCTGGCAGGCCATCGTCGACGCCTTCACCTACGGACTGCTGCGCCAGGGCATCCAGCCCACCGAGTAGCGCTCCGCGCGGCCGCTCCTCGTCCGGAGGGACGAGGAGCGGGGCGCAATGTCCGCCTCAGGTCTCTTGCCCGGTATTTCACCTGTTCAGGTAGCGTCGAAGGTATGAGGACCAGGCGCTCCAGGCTGATACCCGCACTCTCCGGGCTGCTGCTCGCGTTCTCGGCGACCGCCCTGGTGGCGGCGCCCGGCGCGCTGGCCGCCCCCGGCGCCGACACCGGCCCGGCCGCCGTGGCCGAGGCCCTGCGCAAGGGCCCCGTCTACGTCGACCCGCGGGCCGCGGGCCAGCTGCCCGAGGACAAGGCGCAGGCGCTGGCCGCCAAGATCAAGGACGCCGGGAAGCCGGTGTTCGTCGCCGTGCTGCCCGCCACCCCCGACTACCCGGCGGCCAGCGTGCTGCGCACGGTCCGTACCGACACCGGGATCAGCGGGCTGTACGCGATCCGGCTGGGGAGCGGCTTCAACGCGGGCGCGGACCGGGCCGTGATGCCGAACCAGGCCGTGCGCAATCTGGTGGACGCGGCCAAGGCCGGCGGCCCGGTGGACGCCGCGACCCAGCTCGACTCCTTCGTCGACCAGGCCCTGGCCCAGGCCAAGGGGCACGCCCCGAGCTCCTGGTCGGGCGGCTCCGGCGGCGGTGCCGACGGCTCGAACGCCGGGCTGATCGCGCTGGGCGCGGTGGCGGTGGCCGGTGGTGCGGGCGCCTACGCGGTGGTCCGCCGCAACCGCCGGAAGAAGGAGGAGCGCGAGCGGGCGGCCGTGGAGCGGCTGAGCGTGGTGGTCGACGAGGACATCACGGCCTTCGGCGAGGAGCTGGACCGGCTGGACTTCCACCCTTCCGAGCCCGGCGCGGACGACGCCATGCGCGCGGACTTCGAGCGGGCCCTGGACTCGTACGACCGGGCCAAGCAGATCATGGGGTCGGTGCGGCACCCGGACGAGGTCCGGGGCGTGACCCAGGCGCTGGAGGACGGCCGCTTCGCGCTGGCGGTGCTGGCCGCCCGCCGGGAGGGCCGGCCGCTGCCCGAGCGCCGGGCGCCCTGCTTCTTCGACCCCCGGCACGGCCCCTCCACCGAGGACGCGCAGTGGGCCCCGGCCGGCGGTGCGGCCCGCACGGTCCCGGTCTGCGCGGCGGACGCGGTCCGGCTGCGCGAGGGCGCGGACCCGATGGTCCGCACCGTCGACACCGAGCACGGCCCCCGCCCCTACTACGACGCGGGTCCGGCGTACGGCCCCTGGGCGGGCGGCTACTTCGGCGGCGGCATCCTGCCCGGCCTGCTGGTGGGCACCATGCTCGGCTCGATGATGTCCACCCCGGCCTACGCCGCGGACTTCGGCGGCTACGACACCGGCTTCGGCGGCGGGGACTTCTCCGGGGCCGACTTCAACCCCGCGGACTTCGGCGGCGGCGACTTCGGCGGCGGCGGTGGTTTCGACGGGGGAGGCGGCGGCTTCGACGGGGGCGGGGGCGGATTCGACGGCGGGGGCGGCTTCTAGAGCCGCCCCCGGGGGGATCCGTACCGCCGCGGGCCGGGAGCGCCCGGCCCGCCGGTCACCGGCCGGTCAGGCCTGCTTGATCGCGGAGATGTCGAAGGTCAGCTTGACCTTGTCGCTGACCACCACGCCGCCGGTCTCCAGCGCGGCGTTCCAGGTCAGGCCCCAGTCGGAGCGCAGGATCTCGGTCTTGCCCTCGAAGCCCACCCGCTGGTTGCCGTAGGGGTCGGTGGCGGAGCCGTTGAACTCCAGGTCGATGGAGAGCGGCCGGGTGACGTCCTTGATGGTCAGCTCACCGGTGATGCGGTACGTGTCGCCGGCGAGCCGGGCCGCCTCGGTGGAGCGGAAGGTCATCAGCGGGAAGGCGTCGGCGTCGAAGAAGTCGCCGCCGCGCAGGTGGGCGTCGCGGTCCGCGATGCCGGTGTCGACCGAGGCGATCGTGACGTCGATGGACGCGGTGGACTTGGCCGGGTCGGCGCCGTCGAGGTGCAGGGTGCCCTCGTGGGCCGGGAAGCTGCCGCGGACGTTGGTCACCATGGCGTGCCGGACGGTGAAGCCGATGCTGCTGTGGGCCGGGTCGATGACGTAGTCACCGGTGAGCGCGGCGAGCGCCGGGTCGACCTCGAGGGTGGTGGTGCCGGTGCCGGCCGGGGCGGCGCTGACGGCGTTGTCCTTGGTGCGGCGGGTGAAGAGAGCCATGGTGTCCTCCTGGGGGAGCGGATCCGGGGCGGGGGTCCCGGCCGAAGTTGTTAAATCTTCAACGAGAACGACGTTAGACCCATTCCGTTCAAATTTCAACTTCTCTCACCCGTTGGGGGTGGGGAACGCTTGTTTTGTCAGACCCCCACAAAGGCCTTTGGTCCCGTCTGGTGGGTCGGCCACAGCGTCAACCGGTTCTGTCCGTCCCGCACAGCGGATCGCCGCCGAGACTGTGGGGATGCAACGGAGGGTTTTGCTCGGGCGGGTTCGTAAGGTCGGTACATGACCGTTGTGGACCAGACCCCCGGCGAGCCGACGGACGCTCGCGGCCGTGTGGCCGAGCTGCACGTCCTGCGCGAGCAGGCGCGCCGCGGCCCCAGTGACCGCGCCACCGAGGCGCAGCACGCCAAGGGCAAGCTGACCGCTCGCGAGCGGATCGACCTGCTGCTGGACGCCGGATCCTTCCAGGAGGTCGAGCAGCTGCGCCGGCACCGCGCCAGCGGCTTCGGCCTGGAGGCCCGCAAGCCCTACACCGACGGTGTCATCACGGGGTGGGGCACGGTCGAGGGCCGGACGGTCTTCGTCTACGCGCACGACTTCCGGATCTTCGGCGGCGCGCTGGGCGAGGCCCACGCGACGAAGATCCACAAGATCATGGACATGGCCATCGCGGCCGGTGCTCCGCTGGTGTCGCTGAACGACGGCGCGGGCGCCCGCATCCAGGAGGGCGTCTCCGCCCTCGCCGGATACGGCGGCATCTTCCAGCGCAACACGAGGGCTTCGGGCGTGATCCCGCAGATCTCGGTGATGCTGGGCCCCTGTGCCGGCGGCGCCGCGTACTCGCCGGCCCTGACGGACTTCGTGTTCATGGTCCGCGAGACCTCGCAGATGTTCATCACCGGTCCGGACGTGGTCCGGGCGGTGACGGGCGAGGAGATCTCGCAGAACGGGCTGGGCGGCGCGGACGTGCACGCCGAGACCTCGGGCGTGGCGCACTTCGCGTACGACGACGAGGAGACCTGCATCGCGGAGGTCCGCTACCTCATCGCGATGCTCCCCTCGAACAACCGCGAGAACCCGCCGGCCCACCCCACCGACGACCCGGCGGACCGCCGCTCGGACGTGCTCCTCGACCTCGTGCCCGCGGACGGCAACCGCCCGTACGACATGCACAAGGTCATCGAGGAGCTGGTCGACGAGGGCGACTTCCTCGAGGTCCACGAGCGCTGGGCGCGCAACATCATCTGCGCCCTGGCCCGCCTGGACGGCCAGGTCGTGGGCATCGTGGCGAACCAGCCGCAGTCCCTCGCGGGCGTCCTGGACATCGAGGCGTCGGAGAAGGCCGCGCGGTTCGTGCAGATGTGCGACGCGTTCAACATCCCGATCATCACGCTGCTGGACGTGCCGGGCTTCCTGCCGGGCGTGGACCAGGAGCACGGCGGGATCATCCGGCACGGCGCGAAGCTGCTCTACGCCTACTGCAACGCGACCGTTCCCCGGATCTCGCTGATCCTGCGCAAGGCCTACGGCGGCGCCTACATCGTCATGGACTCGCAGTCCATCGGTGCGGACCTCACCTACGCCTGGCCCAC
>NZ_JBFBGK010000083.1:0-41124 GCF_040684615.1 Streptomyces sp. NPDC089919 | reverse complement strand
GGCCGGGGCCCGCCCCCCCAACCCGCCCCCCCCCCCCCCCCTTTGCGCTCCGGCCGCGCCGGGGACATCCCAGCCCCGCCGGCGTTTGAGGCGCGGCTCCCGGGCCCGCGCCCGGCCGCTGCGCGGAGCCAGACCCCACCCCGCCCCTTCCCGAAACCGGTGGGCAGCCGCCCCCGGAGCCCCCGCACCGCCGCTCCGCGACGATCGCCTCAAACTCCCCCAGCTACCGCTGGGAGGTGCCCCCAGCGCGGCTGGTAGGGGGACAGCGGGGCTCCGCCCCGGACCCCGCGCCTCAAACGCCGGCGAGGCTGGCAAGGGGGACAGCGGGGCTGCGCACAAGCCGCACCGCCGCTCCGCGACGGTCGCCTCAAGCGCCGGCGGGGCTGGTAGGCGGGGCTGCGCACAAGCCGCAGCGGCGGGCGGCCGCGGTCGGGTGCAGCCCGGGGTGGGCCACAGAAGGGGGAGGGGGTCCCCATTTGCAGGCGGCCGAATCGCGCGCCGATCACCCGTCGGTAAGCTGACGGCATGACAGGACAAGTACGTACCGTCGACGGCCGCGTGGCCGGTCGGCGCGGACAGGCGACGCGGCAGAAGCTGCTCGACTGCCTCAGCGAGATGCTCAGCTCCTCGCCGTACCGCGACGTCAAGGTCATCGACGTCGCCCGCAAGGCCGGGACCTCGCCCGCGACCTTCTACCAGTACTTCCCCGACGTCGAGGGCGCGGTACTGGAGATCGCGGAGCAAATGGCCACCGAAGGCGCGCAGTTGACCGCCCTGGTCGAGGGCCGCAACTGGGTCGGCAAGGCGGGCTGGCAGACCTCGGAGGAACTGGTCGAGGGCTTCCTCGACTTCTGGCGCCGCAACGACGCCATCCTCCGCGTGGTCGACCTCGGCGCCGCCGAGGGCGACAAGCGCTTCTACAAGATCCGCATGAAGATCCTGAACTCCGTCACCAACTCCCTGACGGAGTCGATGAAGGAGCTCCAGGCCAAGGGCAAGGTCGACAAGGACCTCAGCCCGGCCGCGATGGCCGGCTCCCTGGTCGCGATGCTCGCCGCGGTGGCCTCGCACCAGAAGGGCTTCCAGACCTGGGGCGTCAAGCAGGCCGAGCTCAAGCCGAACCTCGCCCTGCTGGTCCACCTCGGCATCACGGGCAAGAAGCCGACGAAGTAGCCGACGAAGAGCCGGCCGGGGCCCGGGGAGAGCCCGCGGCGCCGGCCCACCGGCACATCCTGTCTGCACGGCGGCGGACCACACGGGGGTCCGCCGCCGCGGTGCATCCCGGCCCGGTTCCCCCGTACGGCCGACCGCCCCCGCAGGTACCGCCCCCGCTCAGCGCCGTTCCAGCCGGAAGAGCCGGATCTCGCGCTCGATCCGCGCCTGGTACGTGGCGTACGGGGGCCAGAACTTCAGTACCGCCGCCCACGCCTCGGCCCGCTCCTCCCCCGCCAGCAGGCGGGCCCGGACCGCGATGTCCTGGCCCTTCCAACTCACGTCGGCGTCGGGGTGCTTGAGCAGGTTGGCGGTCCAGGCCGGATGGCCCGGACGGCCGAAGTTGGAGCCGATCAGCAGCCAGGTGCCGGCCTTCTCCTCCGGCATGCAGGCCAGCGGGGTGGTGCGCGGCTGCCCGCTCTTGGCGCCCTTGGCGGTGAGGATCACCCCCGGCAGCATCTGGGCGCTCAGCATGACCTTGCCGCGGGTGAGCCGGTGCACCGCGCGGTCCATGGCGGGGATGAAGTGCGGGGCGATCCTGGCGAACGTACGCGTGGAGGAGACCTTCTGCATCAAGCGGACACCGGGGGGCATCAGACCGCCACTTCCTGGTCGAGTCGGGGGGTGTTCGGGGGGACGTCCGGGGCGGACCCGGCGGGGGTCCGGGCGGCCCGGGCGGCGGGACCGGCGGGGACGGCCGCCGCACCGGCCGGGGCGAAGAGCCCGGCCCGCTCCGCCGCGTGGCCGCGGAGCCGGTGGACGGGGCCGAAGAGCAGTTCGTCGGCGGCGGCCCGCTTGAAGTAGAGGTGTGCCTCGTGTTCCCAGGTGAAGCCGATGCCGCCGTGCAGCTGGACCGCCTCGCCCGCCGCGGTGCGCAGCGCCTCGAGCCCCTGGGCCAGGGCGAGGGTGCCCTGGTGCGGGTCCCAGGCCGCGTAGTAGGCGGCCGACCGGGCCGCCTGCACCTGTACGTAGACGTCGGCCAGCCGGTGCTTGACCGCCTGGAAGGAGCCGATGGGGCGCCCGAACTGCTCGCGGGTGCCGACGTGTTCGAGGGTCCGGGCGAGGGCCTGGGCGGCCGCGCCGACCGCCTCGGCGGCGAGTACCGCGGCGGCGAGCCGGCCGGTGGCGGCGAGGGCGGCGCAGACCGCGGCCTCGTCGTCGGCGCCGAGGAGTTCGGCGGGGACCTCGCGCAGTTGGACGCGGCCCTGGGGGCGGGTCTCGTCGAGGGCGGTCTGCCGGGTGCGGACCAGGCCGGGGGCGTCCGCGCGGACCAGGAAGAGGAGGGTGCGGCTGCGGGCGAAGCCGCCGGTGTGGGCGGCGACCAGGAGGAGTCCGGCGCTGTGCCCGTCGAGGACCTGTTCGGCCTCGCCGTAGAGCCGCCAGCCGCCCTCCGCCATGTCCACCCGGGCCTGCACCCCGCCGGCCCGGCCGCCGCCGGCCCATTCGCCGGGGACGTTCTCCCCGGTCAGGGCGAGGGCGGTGGCCAGCGCGGTGCCGGGTACCGCGAGGGTCGCGGTGAGCTCCCCCGCGGCGATCCGGGGCAGCAGCCCGGCCCGCTGGGCGGGGCCGGCGAGGGCGGCGAGCAGCGGCGCGGCGAGCACGGCGGTGGCCAGCAGCGGCGAGGGGGCCAGGGCCCGGCCGGTCTCCTCGCAGGCCAGCGCGAGGTCGGCCGGGCCGCCGCCGACCCCGCCGTCCGCCTCGGGCAGCGCGAGCCCGGCCAGGCCCAGGTCCCGGGCGAGCCGCCGCCAGAGCCCCGGGTCGTACCCGGCGCCGGTCAGGGCCGCGGCCCGGACCTCCTCCGGTCCGCTGCGTTTGGCCAGCAGCTCCCTCAGTGTGCGGCGGATCTCGTCCTGTTCCGCGGTGAAGGCGGCGTCCATCGGCGGGGCTCCTCCCGTATCTGACGGCGCGTCATATTAGGTCCCCCTCCCCGAAATACCCATACCCCCGCCGGGCCTTCTCCCGGAGCCGGAGCGGGTCCCGAGGCTGCCGCGGCCGACCATATCTGATGTACCGTCAGATTCATGTCTGTGCCCTCACGCAAGGTCGCCGTCGCCGGCGTCGCCCTGTCCGACTGCGGACGGGTGGACGAGGCCACCCCCTACGCCCTGCACGCCCAGGCCGCCCGCCGGGCCCTCGCCGACTCCGGGCTGGACCGCTCGGTCATCGACGGCTTCGCCTCGGCCGGCCTCGGCACCCTGGCCCCCGTCGAGGTGGCCGAATACCTCGGGCTGCGTCCCACCTGGGTCGACTCCACCTCCGTCGGCGGCGCCACCTGGGAGGTCATGGCCGCCCACGCCGCCGACGCCATCGCCGCCGGCCACGCCAGGGCCGTGCTGCTGGTCTACGGCTCCACCGCGCGCGCCGACATCAAGGCCCGCCGCCGCACCTCGAACCTCTCCTTCGGTTCCCGGGGCCCGCTCCAGTTCGAAGTCCCGTACGGCCACACGCTGGTGGCCAAGTACGCGATGGCCGCCCGGCGCCACATGCACGAGTACGGCACCACCCTGGAACAGCTGGCGTCGGTGGCCGTCCAGGCGCGCGCCAACGCCGCGACCAACCCCGACGCGATGTTCCGCACCCCCGTCACCGTCGACGAGGTGCTGTCCGGCGACATGATCGCGGACCCCTTCACCAAGCTGCACTGCTGCATCCGCTCCGACGGCGGCTGCGCGGTCCTGCTGGTGGCCGAGGACCTGGTCCCGGACACCGCCAAGGCACCGGTCTGGGTGCTGGGTTCGGGTACCGCCGTCTCGCACACCACGATGTCGGAGTGGCCCGACTTCACCGTCTCGCCCGCGGCGGTCTCGGGCCGCCTCGCCTTCGAGCGGGCCGGGGTGCGGCCGGCCGAGGTGGACGTGGCGCAGATCTACGACGCCTTCACGTACATGACGCTGGTGACCCTGGAAGACCTCGGCTTCTGCGCCAAGGGCGAGGGCGGGGCCTTCGTCGAGAAGGGCCGGCTGCTGCGGGACGGCGAACTGCCGGTCAACACCGACGGCGGCGGCCTGTCGGCCTGCCACCCCGGGATGCGGGGACTGTTCCTGCTGGTGGAGGCGGTACGGCAGCTCCGCGGCGAGGCCGGCGAGGGCCAGGTCCGCAAACCCGGCGGGCGCCTGCCCCGGCTGGCCGTGGCCTCCGGCACCGGCGGCTGGTTCTGCTCCTCCGGCACCCTCGTCCTGGGCCGGGACTGACCCCGGGCCGCGCCCCTATTCGGTTGACGGCGCGCGCCGGCGGGCGCTTGGGTGCGGCCATGAGTGACGACGAGGTACTGCGGTTCGCCCGCCCGGACGGGGACCCCGGCCTGGAGGACTGGCGGCGGGTGCACAACGAGATCGTGCCGCCCGACGCCCTCACCCTCGACGAGGTGCGGGAGCGCAACGGGCGCTACCACCTGGAGGTGGCCTACCTGGGCGAGGTGGCGGTCGGCTGCACGACCGTGCGGCCGCCCGCCGCGGGAACGGGCACGGCCACGGTGATCGCCCGGGTGCTGCCGCCGTACCGGGGGCGCGGCTTCGGCGAGCGGCTGTACCGGCGCGGGCTGGCACGGGCCCGGGAGCTGGGCGCCGGGACGGTCGAGACCGTGGTCCTGCTCTCCAACCCGGCCGGGCTGTCCTTCGCGCTGAGCCGCGGCTTCACCGAGTTCGACCGGTACCTGCTGCCCGGGGACACGGTCCCGTACGCCGAGCTGCGGCTCAGCCCGCGCTGGGACGACGCGCCACCAGCGCCATGATGAAGCAGGCCGAGGAGGCCAGCGAGGCGACGGTGCGGACGTGGTTGCCGGCCGTCCAGACGCGTACGTAGTCCAGCCAGGGCTGCACGCTGCCGGGGGAGGCCGGGTCGAGCGCGGCGAGGGCGTCGTTGCGGGGGATGTGGAAGGCCATGGTCCAGATGAACGAGCCGATCAGGTACGCCAGCGCGCCCGCCAGCAGCCACCAGGAGCCGGCGTCGGTCCGGTGGGTGAGGGCGTAGATCCCGGCGGCCAGGGCCAGGGCCGCGCCACCCATGAAGGCGCCCAGGAAGAGCGGGTTGATGACGGCGACGTTGACCGACTGCATCGCCGCGATGCCGTCCTTGGGGGGCAGCGCGGAGAAGGCCTTCATGACGCCGGTGGAGAAGGCGTAGAAGATGCCGCCGACGGTGCCGGCGGTGAGGGCGGAGGTGAGTGCCAGCGAGAACGCGACCTTGTTTTCCATGTCCCCCATCCCACCGCCCGGACCCCCTTCGGGCCCATACGCGAAGCTCTCGGTCCGCTACGCGTTCGTCCCCGGGCGCCGTGGCCGGAGCCCGCCGCTGCCGCCGCTCTCGGCTTAGATGGCCGGTATGAGCCCCGATCCCACCGCCACCACCGCCCGTCCCGCCGGGACCGACGACTTCCACTCGCTCCTGCACTCGCTGCGGGTGTGGGACGTGGAGCTGCCCGGCTTCGACCCGGCGGCCGCGCCGGCGGCGCCGCTGCCGTTGTTCCGTGACTGGTTCACGCACGCCGCGCGGGCCGGGCAGACCGAGCCGCACACCATGTCGCTGGCGACCGTGGACGCCGACGGCCGCCCCGACGTGCGGACGGTGATGCTGCACGACGCCGACGAGCACGGCTGGCACTTCGCCTCGCACTCCGTCAGCGCCAAGGGCCGGCAGCTGGCCGCCGCCCCCGAGGCCGCCCTCGGCTTCTACTGGCCGGCGGTGGGGCGCCAGGTACGGGTCCGCGGCTCCGTCACGGCCGCCGGGCCGGTGGCGAGCCGGGCCGATCTGGCCGTGCGCTCCCGCGGGGCGCTGGCCGCCGCGCTGACCGGGCGGCAGAGCGCCGTCCTCGGCTCGCTGGACGAGCTGGCCCGGGCCTCGGCCGCGGCCTGGGAGCGGGCCGGGGCCGAGCCGGCGGCGCCCGCCCCGACCTGGACCGCGTACCTCCTGGCACCGCGGGAGGTCGAGTTCTTCCAGGGCGACGCCCAGCGCCGGCACGTCCGCCTCCGCTACCGCCGCCCGGCCCCGGACGCCACCGCCTGGACCCGCGAACTCCTCTGGCCCTGAGTCCGGTCCCGCCCCCTGCCTACTCCCCCGCCGGCCGGAAGACCGGGACGGTGACCTCCTCGGTCTCCCGGCGGAAGGCGACCTCCAGGGGCATGCCGACGCGCAGCGCCTCCGCCGGGCAGTCGACCAGCTCGGTCATCATGCGGGGGCCCTCCGCGAGGTCGACCACGGCCGCGACGTACGGCACCCGGCCGCCGAAGGGCGGCAGGTCGTTGCGGTGCACCACGGACCAGGTGTAGAGCACCGCCCGGCCGGTGGCCGGCTCCCAGGCGACGTCCTCGCTCCAGCAGTGCGGGCAGAACTCCCGCGGGTAGTGGTGCGCCCGCCCGCAGGCCCCGCAGCGGCGCAGCAGCAGCCGGCCCTCGGCCGCCGCCGTCCACCAGGGCCGGGTGAAGGCGTCCACGTCCGGCAGGTCGAAGCGCGGCCCGGCCGCCTGCGCAGCACCGGCACCGGCAGCCGCACCGGCTCCACCGGCCCCGGCGGCGGCCCCCGCCCCCGCCCCGCTCACAGGAACAGCCCGATCGCCTCGTCCAGCGACCAGACCTGCCAGCTCATCGCGAAGAGCGCGACCAGCGAGATCAGGACCATCATGGCGTTCTGCCCCTGCTCGGCCCAGTCGTGGATCATCAGCACCAGGTAGAGCAGGTTCAGCAGCAGGCCGCCGACCAGCGCCACCGGCGTCAGGAAGCCGAGCACCAGGCCCAGCCCCAGGGCGAGTTCGGCGTACACCACCACGTACGCCATCAGCCGGGGCCGCGGCTGCACCACCGTCGCGAAGCCCGACCGCACGAACCCCCAGCGGTGCTTGCCGGCCACGTCCGCCGCCCAGGCGATGCCCGTGCCGCGTTCGAACCAGCCCTTCTTGTCCTTGTGCCGCCAGCTCTCCAGCCACCACAGGCCGAGCCCCATGCGGAGTACGGCCACCCACTCGGCGCCGCTGAGCGCGATGCTGCGCACCGGCTCACCACCTCCCTCCACCACTTATCTGACGGTACGTCAGTTCAGCGGATGCGGAGCCACCGCACAACCCCCCGTCACGGCCCTTCCGGGACCCCGCCCCGCCCCGTGATCGATTCGCAACCGATTCCCTTCTTGACCGAGACCCATCAACGCTGCGTGCCGATACGCTCACACCCCATGCTGGAAACCGCCCCCTCCGACGACCGCACCGAGCCCCGCCCCGTCTACGTGATCGGCGCCGGGCCCGGCGGGCTGGCCGTGGCGGCCGCCCTGGGGGCCCGGGGCGTGCGGGCCGTGGTGGTCGAGAAGACGGCGGAGGTGGGCTCCTCCTGGCGGCGCCACTACGACCGGCTGCGGCTGCACACCACCCGCCGGCTCTCCGCCCTGCCGGGCCTGCGGATACCGCGCCGGTTCGGCCGCTGGGTGGCCCGCAACGACGTGGTGCGGTACCTGGAGAAGTACGCCGAGTACCACGAGCTCGAGCTGATCACCGGTGTCGAGGTGACCCGGATCGACCCGGCGCCCGGCCCGGACGGCGGCTGGCTGCTGCACGCGACCGGCGGCCGGGAGCTGACCGCCTCGGCCGTGGTGGTGGCCACCGGCTACAACCACACCCCGCACCTGCCCGAGTGGCCCGGGGCGACGGAGTACCCGGGCACGCTGGTGCACGCGAGCGAGTACCGCGACGCCGCCCCGTACGCCGGGCAGGACGTGCTGGTGGTCGGCGTCGGCAACACCGGCGCCGAGATAGCCGTCGACCTCACCGAGGGCGGTCCCGGGCGGGCCGCGGGCCGGGTCCGGCTGGCCGTGCGCACCGCGCCGCACATCGTGCGCCGCTCCACCGCCGGCTGGCCGGCCCAGCGGACCGGCATCCTGGTGCGCCGGCTGCCGGTGCGGCTGGTGGACCGGCTCGGCGCCCTCACCGCGAAGCTGTCGGTGCCGGACCTGGCGCCGTACGGGCTGCCCCGGCCCGACACCGGCCTCTACAGCCGGGTCAAGCAGGGCGCGGTACCGGTGCAGGACGTCGGGCTGATCGCCGCCGTGAAGGCCCGGGCCGTGCTGCCGGTGGCGACCCTGGAGTCCTTCGACGGGGCCGAGGCGGTCCTCGCCGACGGCACCCGGATCACCCCGGACGCGGTGATCGCGGCCACCGGCTACCGGCGCGGGCTGGAGGGGCTGGTGGGACACCTGGGCGTCCTGGACGAGCGCGGGCTGCCCCGCCGCAAGGGGGCCCGCCCCGCCGCAGAAGGGCTCTTTTTCACCGGTTACACCAACCCCATCAGTGGAATGCTGCGGGAGCTGGCCCGGGACGCCGAGCGCATCGCCCGGGTCCTGGCCCGCACCCGGAGCACCGGCGGGCCCCGCACCTGACGGCCGCCGTCCCGCCCGTACAGCGCCACCGCACCGGCTCCGCACCGCGCCGCCGTACCACCCGTACAGCGGCTTCGCACCACCCGGGTCCGGCCGCTCCGGCGACCGCCGCCGAAATCCGGACCCGCCCACCCTGTTCCTGACAGGCCGTCAGTTCAGTAATCTGACTACACGTCAGCTTCCTTGTCCGGTACGGGTCTTCCCATGGCCCGCAGCGACAGGAGCGGCGTACGCGTACGGCCTCAGTCTTGGCGAGTCATCGAGCAGGAGCGGGCGGAACGATGCTTGGATCTACTCACGGCACCTTCACCACCGACTTCCGCGCCCGTGTCGAGGCCTGCGGGGAGCAGCCCCGCAAGGCCGTCCACTCCACGGCCCCGGCCCCGGCCGGCGCGGCCGCGGACCTGGACGTCAGCGGGCGCCCGCTGCACTCCGACGTGCCCGACCTGGACCGGTTCTTCCGGCCCGAGTCGGTGGCCGTCATCGGTGCCTCGGACGCCGAGGGCAGACCCAACACCGGCATCACCCGCCAGCTGATCGCCTGGTCCGAGCGGGTCGGCGCGCGCCTGCACCCGGTGCACCCGGCGCGGCAGACCGTTTTCGGACGGCCCTGCGTCCCCAACGTCGCGGCGCTGCCCGAGCAGGTCGACCTGGCCGTCCTGCTGGTCGCCGACCCGCTGCCGGTGATCGAGGAACTGGCCGAGGCCAAGGTGAAGTTCGCGGTGGCCTTCGCCTCCGGCTTCGCCGAGACCGGCGAGGAGGGCGCGGCGGCCCAGCAGCGGCTCGCCGCCGCCGTGCAGCGCTCGGGCCTGCGGCTGCTGGGGCCCAACACCAACCTCAACGCCTTCGAGGAGTTCCGCACCGACCTCGACGGCCCGGCCATCGCGCTGATCACCCAGTCCGGCCACCAGGGCCGGCCCGTCTACACCCTCCAGGAGCTGGGCATCCGGCTCTCCCACTGGGCGCCCACCGGCAACGAGGCCGACCTGGAGACGGCCGACTTCATCTCGTACTTCGCCGAGCGCCCGGAGGTCGGCGCGATCGCCTGCTACGCCGAAGGCCTCAAGGACGGCCGGTCCTTCCTGCTGGCCGCGGACCGGGCGGCCCGCAACGGCGTCCCGGTGGTGGCCGTCAAGGTCGGCCGCACCGAGACCGGCGCCCGGATGGCCGCCTCCCACACGGGCAAGCTGACCGGCGCGGACACCGTGGTGGACGCGGCGATGCGGCAGTTCGGGGTGATCCGGGTCGACGGCCTGGACGAACTCCAGGACACCGCGGCCCTGTTGGCCCGGGCCCGGAAGCCGAAGGCGGACGGGGTGGTGGTGTACTCGATCTCCGGCGGCACCGGCGCGCACTTCTCCGACCTGGCCACCGAGGCGGGGCTCTCGCTGCCCACCCTCTCCCCGGCCAAGCAGGACGAACTCCACCAGTGGATCCCGGAGTTCCTGAACGTCGCCAACCCGGTCGACAACGGCGGGCACCCGGTCGGCGACTGGCGCGGCCGGAAGATCATCGACGCGATCCTCGCGGACCCCTCGGTGGGCGTGCTGATCTGTCCGATCACCGGCCCCTTCCCGCCGATGAGCGACAAGCTCGCGCAGGACCTGGTGGACGCCGCCGAGGAGACCGACAAACTGATCTGCGTGGTGTGGGGCTCCCCGGTCGGCACCGAGGAGGCCTACCGCAGCACCCTGCTGGGCTCCTCGCGGGTGGCGACCTTCCGCACCTTCGGCAACTGCATCACCGCGGTCCGCGCCTACCTGGGCCACCACCGCTTCACCGCCGGCTACCGCTCCCCCTTCGAGGACGCCCCGCGCACCCCCTCGCCCTCGTACCGCAAGGCGCAGGCCCTGATGCGGCCGGGCCAGCAGCTCAGCGAGCACGCCGCCAAGCAGCTCCTGCGCGCGTACGGGATCCGGGTACCGCGCGAGCAGCTGGTGACCAGCGCGGCGGCCGCGGTCCGGGCGGCCGGGCTGGTGGGCTACCCGGTGGTGATGAAGGCCTCCGGCCCGCAGCTGGCCCACAAGACCGAACTGGGCCTGGTGAAGGTCGGATTGACCTCGGCCAGCCAGATCCGGGACGCCTACCGGGAGTTGACGGACATCGCACGGTACGAGGACGTCCCGCTGGACGGGATCCTGGTCTGCCAGATGGTCGAGCGGGGCGTGGAGATGGTCGTCGGGGTCACCCAGGACCCGCTCTTCGGCCCCACCGTCACGGTCGGGCTCGGCGGGGTGCTGGTCGAGGTGCTGCACGACGCGGCGGTCCGGGTACCGCCCTTCGGCGAGGACCAGGCCCGCTCGATGCTCCGCGAACTGCGCGGCCACGCCCTGCTCGAAGGGGTCCGCGGGGCGCCGCCGGCGGACGTGGACGCGCTGGTGGAGGTGGTCCTGCGGGTGCAGCGGATGGCGCTGGAGCTGGGCGACGAGCTCTCCGAGCTGGACATCAACCCGCTGATGGTGCTGCCGCGCGGCCAGGGCGCGGTCGCGCTGGACGCCCTGGCGATCTGCCGATGATCACCGGAGCGGGAGACGCGAGAGACGCGGGAGAGGGGACCGGGATGACCGCCGGTACGAGCACGAGTACGGATACGAGTACCGATGAGGTGCTGCACCGGCTGGAGAACGGCGTCTCCTGGATCACGCTCAACCGGCCGGCGGCCATGAACGCCGTCACCTGGGACCAGCGCGAGCAGATCATGGCGCTGCTGGCCGCGGCCTCGGCGGACCCGGCGGTCCGGGCGGTGGTGGTCACCGCCACCGGCAAGGGCTTCTGCGCCGGCGCCGACCTGCGCGGCTCGCCCGCCCAGAGCGGCGAGCGGGTGGTCGGGGACGTGGCGCGGATGATCCGGCAGGGCGCACAGCGCTTCATCACCGCGGTCATCGACTGCGAGAAGCCGGTGATCGCGGCGGTGAACGGCACCGCCGCGGGCATCGGGGCCCATCTGGCCTTCGCCTGCGACCTGGTGCTGGCCGCGGACTCGGCGAAGTTCATCGAGGTGTTCGTCCGGCGCGGGCTGGTGCCGGACGGCGCCGGCGCGTACCTGCTGCCCCGGCTGGTCGGACCCCAGCGCGCCAAGGAGCTGATGTTCTTCGGGGACGCGGTACCGGCGGCGGAGGCGCTGCGGCTGGGCCTGGTCAACCGGGTCGTACCGGACGGGGAGCTGGCCGGGCTCGCGCGGGAGTGGGCCGAGCGGCTGGCCCAGGGGCCGACCCGGGCCCTGGCGCTGACCAAGGCGCTGGTCAACGCCTCCCTGGACGGCGACCGCGGGACGGCCCTGGCCGCCGAGGCCACCGCCCAGGAGCTCAACATGTCCACCGCCGACGCGAACGAGGGCGTCGCCAGCTTCGTCGAGCGGCGCACCCCCAAATACCGGGGGCTGTGAGGACCGGGGGCACGACCGGGGGCAGGCCCCTCCGCGAAGGCCTTGAGGCGCCCTCGAGGACCCTGCCCCCGGCCCCGGCCGCAGCCGTACGGTCGGTCACATGACCACGACACCGAACGCCCCTGCCCAGGCCTCGACAACCGGGCCCGTGACATCGGGGCCCGCGGGCCCGGACGCCGCACGCCCCGGCGGCACCCCCGCGGCCGCCGCGGACCCGGCCGCCACCGACGAGATGCTGCCCAGCCAGCCCGTCGGCTACTGGAGCGGGCACGCGCACCGGGCCGTGATCGGGCACATCCGGGACGCGATGGCCCGCATCGACGTCAGCCAGCCGCTGTGGTGGACGCTGAACCGCGTCCAGCGGGCCGGCGACCGGGCGACCCGGCCGGTGGTGATCGGCGACCTGACCGGCTTCACGGACGGGCCGGACGACGTGCCGCGGGCCATCGACCAGCTGCTGCACCGCGGCTGGCTGGCCGAGGACCCGGCGGGCCGGCTGACGGTCACCGGGACCGGCCGGACGGCCATGGCGGAGATCAAGCAGCTGGTCGACGACCTCCGTACGGAGATCCACCAGGGCGTGAGCGACGAGGACTACGTCACCACGCTGCGGGTGCTGCGCCGGATGGCCGACAACATCGCCGCGGCCCGCGCGGGCCGCTAGGGGGTAGCTCCCCCTTCACCACTGGAGGGCGTCGGCGGCGGTCGGCTGCCAGTAGGTGACCGCCGCGTCGTCGCTCAGGTAGGTGTTGGCGGGCAGCTTCGGCGCGGCGGCGGCGCCGACCGAGCCGTGGCCGCTGCGCCCGCCGAAGAGCACCTTGAGCTTCTTGACCTTGCGCAGGGTGCTGGTGTCCTCGCCCTGGAGGACGACCGCGGAGTACGCGCTCTGGCCCGGCTTCAGCAGGAGGACCGCCTGCGGGTGGCTCTCCTCGATGAAGGGGGTGGCGGCCTGGGCCTGGTCGAAGCGCAGGTACGGGCCGAGGTAGACGGCGCAGGTGCTGCGGGAGGTGTTGGTGGCCTTCAGCAGCAGGTGGTTGATGGGCCGCTGCACCTTCGCCGCGGTGACGGTCGTGTTGGAGCCGGTGCAGGTGGCGTACGAGGTGCGGGCGGCGGCGGCCGGCGCGGTGGCCGCGCTGGCGGTCTGGCTCGCGGCGAGGCCGGCGAGCAGGGCGGCCGAGACGGCGATGGCGGTGCGGGCGGTGCGGAGGGTACGCATGTGAATCCCCGTGTTTCTGTGTTGCAGGTCGTGGTGGTGCAGGTTCCGGTTCTCGGCCCGGGTGTTCCGGCCGTTGTTCCGGTCGATCTGCAACGAGAGTGCGTGGCCCCCTCCGGCTGGGACAACCGATCGGTGACAATAGGGACGCCGGGATGGCGAAACGCCTCCTGACCTGCAAGAACACCGAGCCGCTGGGATGCGTTCCGGAACGGCGGGACGAGGGGGAGAGCCAGTTGGCAACGGGGACGGGCGGTTTCGCGGGCCTGCTGACGGCGATGAAGGACCGGTCCGGGCTGAGTTACGGCGCGCTCGCCCGCCAGCTGCACATGAGCGCCTCGACCCTGCACCGCTACTGCACCGGCGAGGCGGTCCCGGCCGACTACGCCCCGGTGGAGCGGCTGGCCCGGCTCTGCGGAGCCGACGCCGACGAACTGGTCGAGCTGCACCGCCAGTGGATCCTCGCGGACGAGTCCCGCCGCCGCGCGAAGGCGGGCGGACCGGACGCGGTACGGGCCCCCGCGCCGGTCGCGGTGCCGGCCCCGGCGGCCCCCACGGCTCCCGTAGCTCCCGTACCTCCCGCGACGACCGCGGCTCCCGACGGCGGGCAGGCTCCCGCCCCGGACCGGGCCGAGGATCCCGACCCGGCCCCGGACCCTCACACCGACCCGGCCCCGGCCCCGGCCCCGGCCGCCGAGGAGCGTCACCGGCGCCGGACCCGCCGGGTGCGGGCCGGGCTCGCGCTGGCGGCCCTGGTCGCCGTGGCCGTACCGGGGGCGCTGGCCGTGAACCGGCTGGGCGGCGACGGCGCCGGCCCCGACGCGAAGGGCGGCGGCCAGGAGCTGACCGGCGGGACGGCCCCCGAGGACGACGGCGCGGGCGTCGCGCCGCGCGTGGGCCTCAGCTCGTACAACTGGGAGCACCCCTGCTTCGAGGAGTACCTGCTCGACAAGGGACCGGCCCAGGTCCCGCCGCCGCCCCCGCCGCAGGACGACCGCAGCTGGTCCCTGGCGCTGGGCGGGGTGCCGGCCCTGGGCCAGTACCTCCAGCTGACGGCGACGGGGGTGACGGACTCCTCGGTCGTCCTGACCGGCCTGGACGTCCGCGTGGTCCGCCGCGGCGCCCCGCAGCTGAAGCACTCGTACTCGATGGGCGAGGGGTGCGGCGGCGGGCTCACCCCGCAGGTCTTCGACATCGACCTGGACGCCCCGCAGCCGCGGTCCCGGCCGGTCGCCGGCCACCAGGGCGACGTGGTGGTGCCCGCGAAGGACTTCCCGTACAAGGTCTCCACCCACGACCCGCAGGTGCTGAACCTGTTCGTGCACACCGAGGACAACGACGTCGAGTTCTACCTGGAGGCCGCCTGGAGCAGCGGCGACCGCCACGGCCGGATCCGCATCGGCGACGGCCAAAAGCCCTTCCGCATCAGCGCCACCAAGAACGCCACCCGCTACGTCTACTGGCCCGAGAAGCAGGCCTGGTACACGCGCTGAGCCGGCGCGGGCCGGCCGGCGGTGCGGGCCGTGCCCCGGCGGGCCCGGGGGCGGCAGGCGCGGCCCCCGCACCCCTTCCCATCTGACGCCCCGTCAGCTCTAATTCCGGTCATGATGGGACCACACGCAGGGATGGCGGCGACCGTCATCCGGTATCTCAGGACCACCGGCGCCCCCGCACCGCGGGGGCCGATCGACCCGCACCCGCGGCCCGAGCTGCGGGCCGTCGGGGAGGACGAGCGGGCGCCGATCTCCATGGCCGACTTCCGGGCCGTGCTCGGCAACTTCGCCAGCGGCGTCACCGTGATCACCGCCCCGGCGGCCGAGGACGAGGACGGGCCGGCCGGCTTCGCCTGCCAGTCCTTCGCCTCGCTCTCCCTCGAACCCCCGCTGGTGACCTTCATGGTGGCCCGCACCTCCACCACCTGGCCGCGGATCGCCCGCGCCGGGGTGTTCTGCGTGAACATCCTCGGTGCCGACCAGGGCACCCTCTGCCGGGCCTTCGCGGTCAGCGGCGCCGACAAGTTCGCGGGCGTCTCCCACACCCCCGCCCCCGTCACCGGCGCGCCCCAGCTGGCCGACGTACCGGCCTGGATCGACTGCCGGATCCACGCCGTCCACACCGGCGGCGACCACCTCATCGTCGTCGGCCGCGTCGAGGCCATGGGCGCCGCCGGCGAGGGCTCCCCCCTCCTCTTCCACAAGGGCAGGTTCGGCCGCTTCACGGAGTGAGCAGCGGCCCCCAGTCCTCCGACCCCTCCGGGCCGAAGCCCGCCAGCTGCCGGATCAGCACGGCCAGCCCGGCCTTGTGCTGCTCCACCGAATCCACCGCGCGCCGCACCCACTCCTCGGGCACCTCGTGGCCCGCCAGCCGCCACAGCCGCACCACCGCCATCAGGAAGTCCTGGATCGGCTGGGGCTCGCCCGGATCGAAGGCGTACAGGGCCCAGAGCAGCCGCCCCAGAGTCCGCGGGGGACGGTTCTGCGCCCCCTCGACCAGCAGCTCCGCCACGGCCTTCAGCAGCAGGTGCGCCGACGAGGCGGCCCCGTCCCCGCCCGTGCTCGCGAAGCCGGTCAGGAGCCGGGTCAGCCCGGCCCCGGACAGCGCCTGCACCGCGTGGACCAGCGTGTCGCCGTCCTCGTCGCACAGTAGGAAGGCGTCCCGCAGGAGCTCGTCCGCGTCCCGGTGCTGCCAGCCGAAGAAGCCGGACGCGTCCGACGGCCGCATCGCATGGCCGGGCCCCCAGCCCAAGGTCCAGAAGACGTCGACCTCGCAGTCGTCCGGCCCGCTCCCCCGGGCCCCCGGCCCCGCGACACCGGGCTGCGGACCGCCCGGCCGGCCGAGCCGGAGCTCCACCTCGGGTTCCCCGTCGCGCCACCGCCGCACCAGCACCAGCCAGCCGGCGAAGTCCCGCCACGCCGTGACCGACATCTGCGACTTGACCAGCTGGACCAGCCGCCGCCAGGCCTCCACCGGCTCCGCCCGATCGGGGAAGAGCTCGCTCCCGGTGACCGGACCGGTGGCCAGCAGCAGCACGAGCAGGTTCGAGGCGTACGACGCGTGCCGCGCCGGCACGGTCAGATCGCCCGGCCGGTACTCCGCGTGGGCGGCGGAGCGGCGCTCCCGCAGCGCCTCCCCCAGCAGGGCCCGCACCAGCTCCCGGGCCTGGTGGCGCCTCCCGTCGTCCAGGCCCCCCAGGACCTCGACGACGAAGGAGACGACCGCGGCCCGCGAGGTCAGCGGCGCGAAGGACAGCACCGCGTGCAGGAACGAGTCGTCCGGGGCGGGCCGGCGCGGCCGCCGCAGGTGTTCCGCCCGCTCCGCGGCCAGGTCCAGGACCTCCCGCACCGCCAGCCGGGCCACCAGGAACTCGCCGAAGGTCGCGTGCAGGAACTCGTACGAGCGCAGCACCGCCGCGTCGCGGAAGGCCTCCGCGTGGTGGACGAAGAAGAAGCGGCCCAAGGTCGCCTCCCCCTTGCCCAGCGGGGCGCGCAGCCCGGCCGGCGGGACCGGGGCGAAGTGGTCGGGCACCAGCACGCCCAGGTCGGCGTCCAGCTCGGCCTCGGTCACCCACTGGCGGCCCCGGTTGAACATGCCGGCCGCCGCCACCGAGAGCCGCAACAGCTCCGCCTCCACGGCCCGTTCCAGGTCCTCGTCCGTCCGGGCCGCACCCAGCTTCAGCACCTCCCGACGCGCGAACCCGCTCAGCAGCCGCTCGTAGAGGCCGAATCCGGCGAGGGCGTCCGCGTCCCGCTGGAAGGCGTTCTCCTGCGCGTCGTACAGCGCGATCATCATCAGCAGCAGCGGCTGCGCGGCGAGCGCGGGCTGGGCGAGCACCGCCCGCTCGGCCAGCGGGGCGAGTCCGCGGTCCCGGAAGTAGGGCGCGTTGCGGGTGTTCCAGCGGTCCAGCCAGTCCTTCGTCTGCGCCTCGCTGAAGGCCTCGATCCGGATCGCCAGCCCGCCCGGGGTCAGCCGCGCCCGGTCGGCCACCACCGTGCGGCTGGTCACCAGGACCGCGAGCGGCCGGCCGAGCGCGACCTCCCGGCGCTGGAAGGCGGCCACCCGCTCCAGGTAGTCGGACTGGTTGAGCCCGGTCGCCTGGAGCAGTTCGTCGAAGCCGTCGAGGAGCACCACCGGCAGCGCCCCGTCGGCCGCCCGCACGAGGTCCGGCCAGTCCAGCCGCTCGCCGGTCGCCTGGAGCAGGGCGGCCTCGATCTGCTCCTGGACGCCCGCGTCCGCGGGTACGTCGCGCAGCGGCACCCGCACCGCCAGGAAGTCCGCGGCGGGCAGCCGGGCCGCGAGCACCTTGGTCAGCAGGGACTTGCCGGCCCCGGGCTGGCCGAGGAGGAGCAGCGGGGCCTCCGTGGCCCGGGGCGACAGGAGCAGCCGGCCCAGGAACTCGTCCAGGCCCGGCCGGGCGGGCAGCCCCTCCCACCAGCGGTCCTCCGCCAGCCGGTCGGCCACCGCGAACTCCCGGAGCCGGAAGTCCGGGCTGACGTACGCATCGTGCAGGGACGGGATGGACAGGCCCTCCAGGGCGTCCGCGGCCCCGATCACCGGACCGGTCAGGGCTTCCGCGGACAGCGACCGCAGGGCGAGCACCGCCTCGGCGACGGCCGTTCTGGGCCCGGCGGCCAGGGCCCGCAGGGCTTCCGTGACGCCCGCCAGCTCCACGAGCCCGGCCCGCAGCACGTTCCGGGTCGACGCGTGCTCGAGCCGGTCGGCCCAGACCCCGACCTCGGGTACGTCCACGATCAGCCGGCGCAGGTGCTCCTCGTAGCGCTCGACCGCCCGGTCCGGGACCTCCTCGTCCAGGAGCCGCCGCACCGCGTCCCGGTCCTCCTCGGGCAGCCCGTCCCACACCGCGCAGCCCTCGACGTACCGGGTCATGAGGGCCGAGGCCGTCCGGTAGAACGCACGCAGGTCCCGCAGGGTCTCCTCGTACGGGCGCACCGGCGAGGGCACCGGCAGCGCCGACCGCAGGAGGTGTCCGGCGAGCCCGGCCGGCCGGTCCGAGGCGGCCGCCGCACCCGTGACCACGTGCACCGACTCCCCCCGGCTCATGCGGAGTTCGCGGACGTCGAAGGGCAGGGCCGTCTCGGCGACGACGTCCCCGTAGGCGGCGACCACGATCACCGCGTGGGCGGCGGCGAGCCGCTGGGTGCGGTCGAACCGCCCCAGGCCGTCGAGCCGTTCGGCGAGTCCGGTGACCAGGCCCCGGCTCAGCTCCCCCAACCGGGCCTCGCCGCCCAGCAGTCCGAGGACCAGGTCGGGGACCGGCCCGGCGGCGGCGAGCAGCGCGCCGCCGACCGCCCGGTCGAGGGCGTCCACCAGCGGGCCGCCCCCGCCCAGCAGCCTCACCGCGTCGGCGTACTGCAATGGTCCCGGCATCCCCGCCCCCTGGTACCCGTACGAGCTCCGGAGCCCAGGATGCCGGACCGGCGGTCCGCCGGACTCAGAAAGTGAGCACCCCCCGTGCCACCCGCCCGTGGTGGGCGTCGTCGGCGGCCTTGGCGAAGTCCTCGATCGGGTAGGTCTCGGTGACCAGTTCGTCGAGGAGGAGGCGGCCCTCCTGGTACAGCTCCGCGTACAGGGCGATGTCCCGCTGCGGGCGCGAGGAGCCGTAGCGGCAGCCGAGGATGGACTTGTCCAGGTAGAGCGAGGAGACGAGGAAGGACGCCTCGTCCGTGAAGCCGGGCACGCCCAGGAGGACCGCCTGGCCGTGCCGGTCGAGCAGGTCCACCGCCTGCCGGATCAGCTTGACGTTGCCCACGCACTCGAAGGTGTGGTCGGCGCCGGTCGGCAGGACCTCCTTGACCGCCGCGACCGTGTCCGGCACCGCCGAGGCGTCGATGAAGTGGGTGGCGCCGAACTGCCGGGCCACCGCCTCCTTGGCCGGGTTGGCGTCCACCGCCACGATCTTCGTGGCGCCCGCGATCCGCGCGCCCTGGAGGACGTTGAGCCCGATCCCACCGCTGCCGATCACCACCACCGACTCTCCCCGGTCCACCCGGGCCCGGTTGAGCACCGCCCCGACCCCGGTCAGCACCCCGCAGCCGATCAGCGCGGCCGAGGTGAAGGGGATCGACTCGGGGATCTTCACGGCCTGGACCGCCTTGACCACGGTCCGTTCCGCGAAGGCCGAGTTGGAGGCGAACTGGTAGAGCGGGCTGCCGCCGCGCGAGAAGGGCTGCCCCGGCATCCCGATCGCCTTGCGGCACATGGTCGGCCGGCCCCGGTCGCACTCCGCGCAGGCCCCGCAGTTGGCCAGGGTGGAGAGCGAGACGTGGTCGCCGGGCGCCACGTGCGTCACCCCGGCCCCGACCGCCTCCACGACCCCCGCGCCTTCGTGGCCCAGGACCACCGGCGGCGGGAAGGGGATGGTCCCGTCGATCACCGACAGGTCGCTGTGGCAGAGCCCGGCCGCCCGGATGCCGACCAGCACCTCCCCCGGCCCCGGGTCCCGGACCTCCAGGTCGTCGACCACCTGCGTCTGCTTGCCGTCGAAGACGACACCTCTCATCGCGACTCCCTTGGCAGGCCGAGCACCCGCTCGGCGATGATGTTGCGCTGGATCTCGTCCGAGCCGCCGTAGATCGTGTCGGCGCGGGTGAAGAGGAACAGCCGCTGCTCCTCGTCGAGTTCGTACGGCAGGAGCGGCGACCAGTCGGCCGGGCCCCGGCTCGCGGCCGCCCCGCGGACCTGTACGGCGAGCTCGCCGAGCCGGCGGTGCCAGCCGCCCCACAGCAGCTTGGCCACGCTGGGGGCGCCCGGATCGGCTTCCGAACTGCCCAGCGTGCGCAGGGCGTTCCACCGCATGGTGCGCAGCTCGGCCCACTGCCGTACCAGCCGGTCGCGCAGCACGGGATCCCCGGCGGCCGGCCCGGCGAGGAAACCGGCCACCACCCGCTCCAGTTCGGCCGCGAAGCCGATCTGCTGGACGAGCGTGGAGACCCCGCGCTCCAGCGCGAGCAGGCCCATCGCGACCCGCCAGCCGTGGCCCTCGCCGCCGACCACCTCGGCCGCCCGCGCCCCGTCGAAGAAGACCTCGTTGAACTCGCTGGTCCCGGACATCTGCCGGATCGGCCGCACGTCGATCCGGCCGGGTTGGTCCATCGGCACCAGCAGGAACGACAGGCCGTGGTGCCGGACCGAGCCGGCCTCGGTACGGGCCAGCACGAAGCACCAGTCGGCGTCCTGCGCCAGCGAGGTCCAGATCTTCTGCCCGGTGACCAGCCAGCCGCCGTCGGAACGGACCGCCGCGGTGCGCAGCCCGGCCAGGTCCGAGCCCGCCCCCGGCTCGCTGTACCCCTGGCACCACAGCTCCTCGCCCCGGGCGATGCCGGGCAGGAAGCGGGCGCACTGCTCGGGGCTGCCGTGCGCGAGCAGGGTGGGGGCGAGCAGGTTCTCGCCGATGTGGCCGACCCGGCCCGGGGCCCGGACCCGGGCGTACTCCTCGGCCCAGACGACCTGCTGGGTGAGCGTGGCGCACCGCTGGCCGTAGGCCCCGGCCGGCGCGTCCCAGCCCAGGCCGATCCAGCCGCCGCGCCCCAACTCGCGCTCCCAGTCGCGCCGTTCGGCGACGCCCTGGTGTTCACTGCCGGGGCCTCCGAGGCCGGCGGCCGCCGCGTACGGGCCGGTCAGATGGCCGGCCAGCCAGTCCCGGGCCCGCTCCCGGAACTCCTCGTCCTGCGGTCCGAAGCCGAAGTCCACGACGGGCCCCCTACGCGTTCGGGCGGTCCTTGGCGGCCGCCGCCTTGGCCATCGCCTCGAGCTGGGCGAGCATCGGCATCGGGTCGGTGCCGACCGTGCCGGGCAGGAAGTCGGCGATCTTCTCCGGCGTCCAGGAGCCCTCGGCGTACCCGGCGCGCAGCTCGCGCGGCTGCGCCCAGACGGCGATCTTGGGTCCGGCGATCGTGTAGACCTGCCCGGTGATCTGCTCGCTGCGGGCCCGGTCGCTGAGCAGGTAGACGACCAGGGCGGCGACGTCCTCGGGCTCGCCGATCTCCTTGAGCTCCATGGGGACGTTGGCCGACATGCGGGTGCGGGCCACCGGGGCGACCGCGTTCGCCGTGACGCCGTACTTGTGCAGGCCGAGGGCGGCGGAGCGGACCAGGGAGATGATCCCGCCCTTGGCCGCGCTGTAGTTGGCCTGGGCGACCGAGCCCTGGTGGTTGCCGCTGGTGAAGCCGATGAGGGTGCCGCCGCCCTGCTTGCGCATCACGGCGGAGGCGGCCTTGAAGACGGTGAAGGTGCCCTTGAGGTGGGTGGCGACCACCGGGTCCCACTCCTCCTCGGACATGTTGAAGAGCATCCGCTCGCGCAGGATGCCGGCCACGCAGACCACGCCGTCGATCCGGCCGTACTCGGCGAGCGCGAGGTCGACGATGCGCTGGCCGCCGGCCATGGTGGAGATGTCGTCGGCCACCGCGATGGCCTGCCCGCCGGCCGCGGTGATCTCCTTGACCACCTCCTCGGCGATCGCGCTGCTGGGCTCCCCGCCCTCGATGGACACGCCGTAGTCGTTGACCACGACCCTGGCGCCCTCGGCGGCGGCGGCGAGCGCCACGGCCCGGCCGATGCCGCGGCCCGCACCGGTGACGGCGACCACCTTGCCTGCCAAGAAGTTCCCCACGTCCGGCCCCTTCCCGAGATTTCTGACGGACCGTTAGATTCTTGGGTACGCGGATACGCCCGCACAAGACCCAGACCGCCACCGGCCGTCGGGGCCCCGCCACCGGGCCGCCGGCCGGGTGGACCGCCACCGCACCGAGCGAGGAGCCGAAGCCCATGGCCATGCCCGCCGAGTTCCACGAGATCGCCAAGCGCGTGAACAACTGGGGCCGTTGGGGCGCCGACGACGAGATCGGCACCCTCAACCTCATCACCGACGCGGTGGTGCGGGAGGCCGCGGCGGCGATCACCAGCGGCCGGCGGGTCCCCCTCGCGCTGCCCCTGAAGGAGGACGGCGTCCAGGCGGGCATGATCCCGGGCCGGATCAACCCGCTGCACACCATGGTCCAGATCAACCAGGAGATCTTCGGGCCCGGCACGGTCGCGTGCAGCGACGACGCGGTGACCATGGGCCTGCAGTCCGCCACCCACTGGGACGCCCTGACCCACGTCTCGCACTCCGGCCGCATCTACAACGGCCGCCCCGCCTCCTCGATCACCGCGCACACCCGCGCCCAGTACAGCGGCATCGAGAAGGCCGCCCCGATCGTCTCGCGCGGCGTGCTGCTGGACGTGGCCCGGGCCAAGGGCCTCGACCGGCTGCCGGGGGGCCACGCCGTCACCCCCGAGGACCTGGAGGAGGCCGAGGAGTTCGGCGGGGTGAGCGTCCGGGCCGGGGACATCGTGCTGGTCCGCACCGGACAGGTCCAGGTCTACCTGGCCGGCGACAAGCACGGCTACGGCTTCCCCTCACCGGGCCTGTCCGTGCACACCCCCGAGTGGTTCCACGCCCGGGACGTGGCGGCCGTCGCCAACGACACCCTGACCTTCGAGATCTTCCCCCCGGAGATCGAGGACCTGTGGCTGCCGGTGCACGCCCTGGACCTGGTCGAGATGGGCATGCACCAGGGCCAGAACTGGAACCTGGAAACCCTGTCCACAGCCTGTGCAGAAGCCCGCCGCCACGCCTTCTTCCTCTCCGCGATGCCGGAACCATTCGTGGGGGGTACGGGGACTCCGGTGGCCCCGGTGGCGATCCTCTGACGCGCGCGGGCATCCCCGGCTGCTCCGGCTGGTCCGGCTGGTCCGGGTGCTCCGGGTGCTCCGGGTGCTCCGGGTGCTCCGGGTGCTCCGGGTGCTCCGGGTGCTCCGGGTGAAGCCTGTCCTCCGGCGGGTCGGCGGTGCGACGATCATGGAATGACGAAGACCCCCCTCACCCGCGCGATCGCCACGCTCGCCCTCGCCGCCGCCCCCGCGCTGGGCCTCCTCGCCGCCACCCCCGCCGTCCAGAACGGCTGGGGCGCGGACTGGCCCGTCGCCATGGGCAGCGGCTGGGGCCAGACCGCCCCCACGGACACCGGCGACCGGGCAACCACGGCGAGCTGCCCCGGCTGCGGCCCGGCCGACGTCATCGAGGCGAGCGGGGCGGGCCGGACCGTCCGGGGCGCGGCGGCCTGATTCCCGCGGCCTGCCGGCCGAGACCTGATGGACGGCGGCTCGGCGGGGGGGCAGGCTTGGCCCGTCGGGGTAGCGACTGCGGAGGTGTGTGACGGTGGACATCGAGTGGCGGAAGTCGTCGAAGTCGACGGACGCAGAGGGCACGAACTGCCTGGAGCTTGCCGAGCAGGGCGGCGAGATCCTGATCAGGGAGAGCGACCGGCCGGACGTGGTCGTGCGGACCAGCCGGGCCAAGTTGCGGGCCTTCCTCGACGGGGCCGCGGCGGGCGAGTTCGACGACTTCGCCTGACGCCGCGCCGCCGGGCCCCGTCGAGGGGCTACCGGGCGGCGCCCGTCAGGCTGAACCAGACGGCCTTGGCCTTCCCTTCGGCCGCTATGACGGCCCACTCGTCGGCGTACGCGGCCACCAGGCCGAGGCCGCGGCCGCCCTCTTTCGTACTGAGCCCCAGCAGGCCGCGCCCTGTGCCGGGCCAGTGCTCGGGCGCGCTGTCATAGACGTAGACGGTGATGCCGCCGTCCAGCAGGACCGCCTCCACCGCGATCTCGGCGGTGTCCGTGTGCCGGTAGGCGTTGGTCACCACCTCGGAGGTACAAAGCCGGGCCCGTTCGGCGAGGTGCCCGAGCCCGGTGGTCCGCAGGACCAGCACCACCCATTCGCGGGCGATCCGAGGAGTGTCAGCCCTACTGGGGGCGACCAGGCGGTAGTTCATGGGCTCGGGTGCGGGGACCAGAGTTAAAGCGCTCGTCTTCGTCATGGCTGTCTCCCAACGCGGTACGAGTTCACGCCACCGCGTGCGTGGCTCTGGCCGCGGCGGGCCGCGACTGCCTTCACACGCCATGTGACGATGCCGACACCGACTGTAGCGCCATCGGTACAACTCTTTATACGGTTTCGCGTAACCCTCGGTGTTTGTGGACCGCGTCCCAGCCCAGGGGCCACACTGATGCCCGACAGGAGGGGAGGCCGATGCCGCCAAGGAAGGTCCCAACCGCCCGACAGGTCCGGCTGGGTGCTGAGCTGCGGAAGATCCGCGAGAGGGCTGGAGTCTCGCTCACCGAGGCAGCGGCTCAACTCGGCGCGGACCGGACGACCATGAGCAACGTCGAGAGCGGCAGATTCGGCGTCAGCACCGACCGCGTGCGGAGCTGGACCGGTCACTACGGCTGCGCCGACGAGTTGTACGTCGACGCACTCGCGGCCATGGCCGAAGACCGGGGCCGAGGGTGGTGGGACAGCCACCGCGACGAACTGCCGGCCGGACTGCTCGACCTGGCCGAGATGGAGCACCACGCCGTGGCGCTCAGATCCGTGCAGATCATGCACATCCCGGGCCTCCTCCAGACGGAGGACTACGCCCGCGCCGTGTTCGAGGAGGCAGTTCCGGCCCACCGCCCGGTGGAACTACGTCGCCGCCTCTCCTTCCGGATGCGCCGCCGAGACGTCCTCGACCGGAAGGAAGACCCGCCCCAGTGCACTTTCCTCATCCACGAGGCTGCACTCCGCATGAGGTTCGGCGGGCCCGACGTCACCGTCAGCCAGCTGGACTACCTGCTGGAGCATTCCGAGCGGGACAACCTGACCGTGCGAGTGATCCCGTTCGAGGTCGGCGGATTCCCCGAAGCCGGAAGCTCCACGCTCTACGCGTACGGACCGGTCCCCCAGTTGGACACCGTCCAGATCGACACCCCCAACGGGTCCGCCTTCCTGGACGCCGAAACGCGTCTGGCCAACTACCGGGCGGCGCTGGACCGGACCGAGGAGCGGTCGTACGACCCAGAACGGTCTCGCGAGTTCATTCGCGAGATGGCGCAACAAGTGAAGGCGTGAGAACAGTGGCAATTCAATGGCGCAAGTCGTCCAAGTCCACGGACTCGGATGGCAACTGCCTGGAAGTCGCGGAGCAGGACGGCGAGATCCTGATCCGCGAGAGCGACGACCCGGGCGCGATCATCAGGACGACCCGGGCCAAGCTCCGGGCGTTCATCGACGGGGCGGCCGCCGGCGAGTTTGACGACCTCGCCTGAGCCGGCCCCGGCGCATTCGAACCCCCTGTCCGGTCCGGGCGGGGGGTTCGTCATATGCCATCTCACTCGTTAGGCGTCAAACGGTTGAGACCGATCTGTAGCTCACGCTACGGTCTCCCCGTTCCGCCATTGTGACGGGACATCTCCCCTCAGCCCTGCGCCAGTTGGGGGGAGCCCCACGCCCCCTCCGCCGCTCGTCACGGTCGAGGGGGCACCCTCATCCGGAGGGCACATGAAGCCCACGCCCACCACCCGTCCCAGCTACTGGCTGGAGACCGTCTGCTTCCGGGACGCGTACACCGTCCTGCCGGAGTTGCTGGACAGAGGGGTGTACGCCGCGCCCGAGGAGGCCGTGCGGGCCATGCGGATGCAGATCAGGAGCGGGCATCCGTTCGGGCTCTCCGGCGCCGAGGCGGAGCGGGCGTTGGCCTGGCTCGGGGGCGCCGGGCGGGTGCAGGCGCTGGCCGCGCTGCACCGGGGGGAGTCGGCCGGGTTCGGGGTCGTACGGGGCGACGGGCTGCGGGCCGAGTGGCGGGTGCTGCCGGTGCACTGCCTGGAGTTGGCGGCCGCGCGCCCGTGCGACCCAGGTCACACCCGGGGCGTGTCACAGGGCGGCGGGCCGCCTTGTCCTGGGGGTGTAGACCCGAGGACGAGCACGGAGGAGTGCACACCATGGACGCACGACTGAACTACCTGGCCAGCCCCACCGCCGGCAAGGCCCTCAAGTACGTGATGGCGGCCGGCAAGGAGATCAAGGCCGCGGGCGTGCCGGCCGCGACGCAGGAGCTGGTCGCGCTGCGCGTCAGCCAGATCAACGGCTGCGCCTTCTGCATCGACATGCACACCAAGGAGGCGACCGCGGCCGGCGAGAGCGCCACCCGGCTGCACCTGGTCGCCGCCTGGCGGGAGGCCACCGTCTTCACCGCGGCCGAACGGGCCGCGCTCGAACTGGCCGAGGCGGCGACCCGGATCGCCGACACGGCCGAGGGGGTCGCCGACGACGTGTGGGACCGGGCCGCCGAGCACTACGACGACGAGCAGCTCACCGCCCTCGCCATGCTGATCTCGTTCATGAACCTCGCCAACCGGCTGAACGTCATCGCCCGGCAGCCGGCCGGGGACTACGTGGCCGGCCAGTTCCAGCACTGACGGCGGCCGGACGGGGACGGACCGTCCCGACCGGGACGCGTTTGCCCCCGGACCGGGGCGTGGATGATCATGCTCACCGGTCATCCGGCCCGTATGCCCGCCGGGTGCGGGCCAGTTGAAGGGGAGCACACCACTCATGCGCATCATCAGGTCATCCGCCGTCGCCGTGGCCACGGCCGCGGCCCTGCTCGGCGGGCTCGGCGCCACGCCCGCGTCGGCCACCGGCGGTCAGCACGTGCACAGCGTGCACTTCGGCGCCTTCAGCTTCAACAGCCCCGGCAAGGACAGCCGTTCGGTCAAGTCCCGCAACGGCGAGTGGATCGACATCCACAACTACACGAAGCACGCCGTCAATCTGAAGGGGTGGCGGGTCTCCACCTGGACGAGCGGCCAGTACGTCTTCGGGCGCTACATCCTGCGCGCCGGGAAGACGGTGCGGTTGCACACCGGGCCGGGGCGCAACACGGGGTCCAACGGCACGAAGCTGGGCCACGTCTACTGGGGGTCCTCGCACCACCGGTGGAACAACCACAACGCCCTGGCGTTCCTCTACCGGCCCGATGACCGCTTCTTCGAGAAGACCTGCCGCACGGGGCCGTACTGGGGTCAGCCCAAGAGCCCCGGCGACTGCCACGAGCGCACGGTCGCGTAAGCCGCGGCGGGACTCCCGGCCGTCACGTCACGGCCGGGACCCCTGCGGTGCGGCGGTCCGGTCCCCGGTGGTCGTCTCGGACCGTTGCCCGGTTCGCCGGTCAGGGAGCGGTCGTCGCCGTGGCCTCGAGCCAGTGCCAGGCCCGGTCGGCCTCCGGTCGGGGGTCCGTGCCCAGCAGCCAGCCGAGCAGCGGCTGCGGGCCGGCGCCCTGGGGCGGGGCCGGGTGGCCGCCGGCCCGTGCCAGGGCCGTCAGGCAGGCGCCGCCGGCCGTGGGGTCGGCCAGGTCCCCGAGCAGGGCGAGCAGGCCCTCGGCGAAGGGTTCGCCGCCCAGGGTCCGCCGGAAGGAGTCCGGGGCCGGCAGCCGGCCGCCGGCCGCCGCCGTACGCGTCCGCGCCACCAGGCCGGCCAGCCGCGGGGAGGTCAGCTCGGCGAGGTCCCCGGGCCAGCCGTCGGGCAGCTCCGGCGCCTGGACCAGCGGCCAGAGGGCGAAGACCGTGAGCTCCGCAAGGGCCGACTCGTCCGCCGGACGGCCCGTCGTGAGCAGGTACTGGGCCGTGCCCGCGGCCAGCAGCCGACGCACCTGCTGCCGGGCCTCCGCACGGCCGGCGGCTCCGGTCAGGTCGTGCTGGAGGGCTTCCAGGGCGCGGCGGTGAGCGGCGCGGGCGGGGCCGGCGGCTGCGGTGACGCTGCGGTCCGTGGCGTCGACGGTGGCGGTGGTGCCGGCGGTGGCGGCGAGCTGGTCGATCCAGATGCGGAGGTGGGGGAGGGCGAGGGGGGCGCGGATGCCTTCTCGGGCGCCGGGCTCCTCCGCGTAGGCGTGGTGGTGCGGGACGACTCCCGGGCCGCGCCGGGCCTCGTCCCGCGGGGGCGGCGACGGTCGGGGGGTGGGGGGCTCGGTACCGGTGCGGCGTGCAGTCATGCCGCCCAGTCTCGCCGCCGGCCCCCTCCGCGCGGCACCCAAGGCGCCCCCCGATTGGGGCGAAAGGGGTGTCGGAGGCGATAAGAAGGGGCACACTGGGGCTGCCGGTCCGGCGCGCAACGGCAGCGGAAGTGGGCCGTGCCGCAGGGACCGGGAAACCGCACCTGACCCGGGGGGAGACAGGCGTGCGTTCCGCTGCCGAGCTGTCCGGTACCGCCGTGACCGAGTCCATCGACCGAGCCGTCGGGTGCCTGCGCCAGACGTTCCGTACGGCCCCGGACGCGGCCGGCTGGTACCACTACCTCGACGATCCGCACCCCGGCATCACCGCCTCCGCCGTCGGCCTGTTCACCTTCGGCCTGGCCGGGCTCCGCTTCGAGCGCACCGCCGAGGTGGTCTCGTACCTCACCGGCCACCAGCGCCGCTCGCCGGACGGCGCGCACGGCGGCTGGCCGGTCCGCACCACCAACGGCTTCCCGATAGGCGAGGCCACCGCCTGGGTGCTGCGGGCGCTCAGCCGTCCCGGCACCGCCCTGGGCGCCGGCGAGTCCCTGCGCCTGGGCACCGAATGGCTCGTGGCCCAGCAGAACGTCGACTTCGGCTGGGGCTCCTACCGCGGCCAGCCCTCCCGGGTCTTCCTCACCGCCCTCAACATGCTCGCCCTGCACGAGGCCGGGGCCGAGGGCGAAGCCCTCACCAACGCCCAGCGCTGGCTGATCGACGTACAGAACCCGCAGACCCCCGGCTGGGGGCCGCTGCCCGGCGCCCAGCCGACCGTGGTGCACACCAGCATGGCCCTGATGGCCCTGTCCAGGATCCCCGGCGCGCTCAGCGCCAACACCATGCGCCAGACCGCCGAGTGGCTGCTGGAACGGGTCGAGCCGCGGGTCCACGTCGAGCGCAGCACCACCGTCGAGGAGTACGACGTCCCCTTCGACGACGCCGGCACGCCCGCGGTCTTCCAGAACTCCCTGCCGCACTTCGCCGGGCCGCTGGCGCTCTCCGCGATCTGCGCCACCGGCGTGGTCGACCCCCTCCAGCCCAAGGTCTTCAACCTGGTCACCGGCATCATCGAGACGCAACTGGACGCCGGGCACTGGGAATTGCCGCGCAGCCCGATGCGGCCCTCGGTGTGGGCGGTGTGGCCCTTCGTGTCCGCGCTGTCCGCGGTCCGGGGCGCGGTGCTCTCCACGCCCCGCAGCAAGGCGGCGCTGCTCTACCCGGGCTGCGCGATCATCCAGAGCGAGGACCAGACCCAGGACCTGACCCGCCGGCTGCTGATCCGCAACGCCTTCTTCGACTGGCTGCGCAGCAAGTGGGTCACGCTGCTGCTGTGGGCGGTCGCGCTGGTGACCACCGGCGTCCCGGTCGCCCTGCTGGCCACCGGCCGCTTCTCCGTCAACGACTTCCTGACCGCGCTGATCCTGCCGGTCCTGCTGATGGTCCTCCAGTACGCGTGGGAGCACCGCAGGCCGCCGGCCCGGCAGCGGGGGAACCCGTGACCGCGCCGCCCGAGCGGACGCCCCCGCCGGCCCGCCGCCGGCCGCACCGGCGGTCGGCCGCCCACGCACCGCCGCCCACGGTCTTCGCGGCCCCGCCGGAGCAGTGCGAGATGTGCGAGGAGGTCCGGCTGGCCGGGGCCTTCGCCACCGGCGAGCCGTACCCGCCCGGCGCCGCCGGCCCCGGCTTCTCCCGGCTGATCACCCGCACCCCCGCGATCGACGTGCTCTCCGGACTGGGGTCGCTGCGCCCCGGCTACCTGCTGGTGGTGCCCCGGCGGCACACCGCCAGCCTGGGCGAGCTGCCGCCCGCCGAGCTGGCCGAGGCCTTCGCCCTGGCCTGGCGGTACGCCGACCGGCTGGGCCGGGAGCTGGGCAGCCCGGCGGTCCTGGTGGAACACGGCTCCTCCGGCGCGTCCGCACCCGGCCCGGGCCCCCTCGCGGCAGCACACCCGACCGACCAGCCCGCTGCGCACCCCGCCGCCCACCCGTCGGCCCGGTCCGTCGGCCACCCCCCGGCTCACTCCTCCGGGGGCTCCTGCATCATCCACTCCCACCTCCACCTCTTCCCGCTTTCGGATGAGTCCCAGGCCGCGCTGTTCGCCGCCCCCGGAAGTCGCCGGATCACCGGCCTCTCGGGGCTGGTAGACACGGCCCACCGCAAGCGGAACTACTACTTCTGCACCTGGAAACGCGACGAGGGGTACCTGTTGTCCGATCCGAACCTCCCTTCCCAGTACGCACGCCGCGTCTGGGCGGAGACCCTCGACGAGCCCGACCTCTGGGACTGGGCGGCCTTCCCGTTCCTGGCCCACTGCCAGGAGACCGCCGACCGCCTCCGGGACACCGTGGACGACCCGGAGGAGACCGAGCGCCGGCTGCGCGAGACGCTGCTGGCCTACGGGGCGGCGGCCCGCAGCTACGCGGCCGGCACCCGCCAGTACGGCGCGGACTCCGCGCTGCCCGGCGAGATCGCCGACCTGGCCGCCACCACCGGCGGTACGGTCCTGGACGCCGGGGCCGGCGCCGGCCGGGACGCGCTCTGCTTCGCCCGCACCGGCCGCCGGGTGATCGCCCTGGACGCCTGCCTGCCGCTGCTGTCGATGATCCCGGACGACCCGCGGGTCCGCCGGGTCGCCGGGGACGTGCGCGCGGTGCCGCTGGCTTCCGGGGCGGTGGGCGCGGTGTGGTGCTCGGCCGTGCTGCTGCACCTGCCGCCGGCGGAACTGTTGCGCGCGCTGGTCGAGTTCCACCGGGTACTGGACACCCGGGGCGCCCTGCACGTCTCGGTGAAGGAGGGCGACGGGCACGCCTCCCTGCCGATGGGCGGCGAGAACCCCTTCTGCCGGCACTTCTTCTACTACCGGCACGAGGACCTGGTCCCGCTCGCCCGCAAGGCCGGCTTCGAGGTGGAGCGCAGCTGGACCTCGCAGGAGCGGGACTCCTCCGCCGACCTCCAGCAGTGGATCAAACTCCGGCTCCGCCGCACCACGTGAGCCGCCCCGGCCCGACCGGCCCGCACCCGGCCGCCCCGGACCTGACCGCCCCGGACCCGACCGCCCCGAGCCCGACCGTCCCCCATCTGCACCTCCACCTCGAGCCCGAGGAGCGCAAGCGTCGCGAACTGGGGCTGGCGCTGCGCGACTTCAGCTCCCGGGACCGCTTCTTCGAAGCGCACCGCACCGACCGCGCCGACCGGTCCCGGACCGGCCCGGGGGACCTGGGGCGGTTCCTCGCCCAGGTGCACGCCGAGCAGCGTGCCCAGGGCGCGGACCACGTCGAGCTGCGGCTGTCGCCGCGCCGGCTGCTGCTGGACGGGATGACCTGGGAGGAGTTCACCGGCACGGCGCAGCGGGTGCTGGGGCCGCTGCGGGACCCGGTGGTGTCGGCGGTGCTGCTGGTGAACCGGAACAGCCCGGCGGCCTTCGTCGGGGAGCTGACCGAGCGGATCGGGGAGCTGCCGCCGGTCTTCGTGGGGCTGGACCTCGCCGGGGACGAGCTGGCGCACCCGGACGTCCGGCCGTTCGTGCCGCTGGCCCGGGCGGCGGCCGGGGCGGGGCTGGGCAGGACGGTGCACGCGGGTGAGTTCGGGCCCGCGGAGCACGTCTGGCGAGCCCTGGACCTGCTGGGCGCGGACCGGATCGGGCACGGCCTGTCCTGCGCGGACAGCCCGGCGCTGCTGCGCAGGATGGCGGCGGACGGGATCCTGGCGGAGGTGTCCCTGACCTCGAACCTGGCGCTGGGGGCCGTCCCGGAGCCGGCGGCCCATCCGCTGCCGGTGGTCCTGGCGGCCGGCGTCCCGGTCTCCTTCAACGCGGACGTACCGCTGCACACCGGCCGCACCCTGGCCGACGAACTCGACCTGGCCGCCGCGCTCTTGGCCGTCCCGGTCCGGGAGGTCCGGGCCCTCCAGGCCCGCGCCGCGGCCTTCCGCTTCCGCCGCCGCCCGGCCTGAGGCGGCCCGCCCGGCGCGCCGCCGGTCCCGCCCGCGGCCCGGCCCGCCCGTCGAGCCGTCCGGCACGGCGGGCCCGGTCGACGATCCTCCGGGCCCGGCGCACGGACTGCGGGTGGCGGCGTACGGTCGTGCACGCCCCGAGCGCGGCACGGCAGCCGCCACCCCACGACCCGCACTCGTCAAGGCATCCCTTGGCGTCCCCTCGCGACGAATCGCTCGTTTCAAGGGTGATCAATGCATGACGGTCCGTCAACACCTCGTTAGAGGTACACGTGCGGTTCCCGGCTCGGGGAGATTTCCCGTTCCGGTTCGCCGCCCTCCTTGCACCGGCGGTCGATCTCGCACCAGATCCGCTTCCCGGCGCCCTCGGGCTGCCAGCCCCAGCGGTCGGCCAGGCCGTCGACCAGCTCCAGCCCCCGGCCGTTGGTGTCCTCGCCGTCCGCGTGCCGGCGGGCCGGCGGGTGGGCGCTGGTGTCGGCGACCTCGAGCCGCACGCCCGGGCCGCCGAGGAGCATCCGCAGGACCGCCGGGCAGCCGGTGTGCACGACCGCGTTGGTGACCAGCTCGGAGATGAGCAGCACCAGGGTCTCGGCGAGCGGTTCGTCCACTCCTATGCCGCAGCCCGCCAGCCGGGACCGCGCCCACCTGCGGGCCCGCCCCACCTCCGCGGGATCCGCGCCGACCTCCAACTGCACCTGAAGTACCTGCACCGCTCACACCATCCGAACCGGCGGACACTTCGCCTCGCGACCGACCGGGGCCGCGCACCGCGACCCCCTTGCGCAGCAGCATGGTTGACATACAGTCACCACAACAAGCGCTTCGGGCATATTCCAGCGCGAAGGAGTAAGCGTGGTGCATACTGTGCGACGCCTCCGCCGCCCAACCGCTCGCATTCGTGGGAGCGTACCGGAGGGCATCCCCGACTCCGGCGCGTAACGAGAAGGGCGAAGGACACAAACCGATATCAACTCTCTGTAATCGGACATGCGTCCCGCGCCGTCCCACCCGTCACCGCCCGTCACCTGCTGTGACCGTGCCGGCCGACAAGCAGACGATCTCCGCGCGGCCCCGGCCGCTCACACAGGGCGATCGACCGTGCCCGGCAGCCCTCACAGCCCCGCCGCCAGCTCCTCCGCCAGCACCTCCTCCGCCGCCGCGGCCGTCAGCCACTGCTCGGCCCGCACCCAGGCCCGTTTCAGGTGCAGGTGCACATCGGCCTCCCAGGTGAAGCCCATCCCGCCGAACACCTGGAGGCAGTCCCGGGCGTTGCCCACCGCCGCCGCATCGGCCAGCAGCTTGGCCCCCGCCACCTCGGCGCCCTCGCCGGTCACCGCCGCCGCGTAGACCGCGGTGCGGGCGGTCTCGGCCCGGACCAGCATCTCCGCGCACAGGTGCTTGACCGCCTGGAAGCCCCCGATCGGCTGCCCGAACTGCTCCCGCTCCTTGGCGTACGCCACCGCCAGCTCCACCGTGCGCAGCGCGGAGCCCAGTTGCAGCGCGGCCGTCAGCAGCGCCCCCTCGGTGCGGTACGCGTCCCCCGCGACGGCCCCCGGCACCCGGTGCAGCGGGGTCAGCGGATCGACCGGCCGGACCGGCTCCCCCCGCAGCGACGGCCCGCCGCCCAGCACCGCGTCCGCCTCCCCCAGGTACGCGGCGAAGCCCGGCAGGTCCACCGCCGTCACCACCACCTCCCCGGTCGCCGCGGCCGGCACCGTCCCGCCGGCCGCCGCCAGCTCGGTGGCCACCAGGGGCCCCGGCAGCAGCGCCCGGCCGGCCTCCTCGAAGACCAGCACCGCCTCCGGCAGCCCCAGCCCCACCCCGCCGGCCTCCTCCGGCAGCCGCAGCGCGAAGAACCCGGCCCCGCCCAGCTCCCGCCACAGCCCCCGGTCCACCACCGGCCCGCCGGCCTCGGCCCGGTCCACCGCGGCCCGCAGCGGCTCCCGCCCGTACCGCCCGGCCAGCAGCTCCCGCATGCCCGCGCGCAGTGCGCGCTGGTCCTCCGTCGGCTGGAAGTCCACGCCCTCACCGGCCCTTCGGGAGGCCGAGGATCCGCTCGGCGACGATGTTGCGCTGGATCTGCGAGGTGCCCGCGGCGATCGTGTACGAGAGCGAGGAGAGCCGGTCGGCGGTCCACTCCTCGTCGGCCGCCAGCGAGCCGGCGCCCAGCACCTCGGCCGCCGTGTCGTACAGCTCCTGGCGGGCGTGCGAGTAGCGCAGCTTGAAGACCGAGCCGCCGATGCCCGGGACGCCGCCGGACCTCTGGGCCTCGCTGACGTTCCACTGGGTGAGCCGCCACAGCGCACCGAACTCCCCGTACAGCCGGCCCAGCCGGCGGCGCAGCACCGGGTCGTCCCAGCGGCCGTTCGCCCGCGCCGCCCGGGCCAGCTCGCGCAGGGTGCGCCGGCAGGCCACCACCTCGCCGACGAAGGCGGTGCCCCGCTCGAAGGAGAGCGTGACCATGGTGACCCGCCAGCCGTCGTGCTCCGCGCCGACCCGGTTGCCCACCGGGACCCGCACCTCGTCGAGGAACATCTCCGCGAACTCGGCGGAGCCGGCCAGGGTGCGCAGCGGCCGGACACTCACCCCGGGGGCGTCCATGGGCATCGCCAGCCAGGAGATCCCCCGGTGCTTGGGGGCGTCCGGGTCCGTGCGCACCAGGAGTTCGCACCAGTCGGCGACCTCGGCGTGCGAGGTCCAGATCTTCGAGCCGGACACGACGTACTCGTCCCCGTCGCGCACCGCGCGGGTGCGCAGCGAGGCCAGGTCGGAGCCGGCGCCGGGCTCGCTGAAGCCCTGGCACCAGACCTCCTCGCCGCGCAGCACGGGCGGCAGCCAGCGGGCCCGCTGCTCGGCGGTGCCTTCGGCGGCGATGGTGGGGCCGGCGTGCAGCAGGCCGACGAAGTTGGCGCCGACGTAGGGGGCGCCGGCCCGCTCGGTCTCCTCCAGGAAGATCAGGTGCTGGGTGGGGGTGGCGCCCCGCCCGCCGGCGTCGGCGGGCCAGTGCAGGCCCGCGTACCCGGCCTCGTACAGCCGGTGCTGCCAGCCGAGGTCGTAGGCGCGGCGGGCCGGCCAGTCCCGCGGGTCGGGGCGCGGCGGCAGCTCCGGGAGCGCCTTGCCGAGCCAGCTGCGCAGCCTGGCCCGGAACTCCTCTTCCTCCTCCGTGTAGGTCAGGTCCACTACTTGGCCCGCCCCCGGTCCAGGTCGAGGCCGAGCATCCGGATGGCGTTGCCGCGCATCAGCTTGTAGACGGTCTCGTCGTCGAGGCCCTTGACGTGGTCGAGGGCGACCTCCTTGGTGTGCGGGAAGGTCGAGTCCACGTGCGGGTAGTCGGTCTCGAAGGTGGCGTTGTCCCGGCCGACCACGTCGATCGAGGCGACGCCGTGCTTGTCGCGGAAGAAGCAGCAGAAGATCTGCCGGTAGTAGTACGTCGAGGGCGGCTCGGGGATCAGGTCCCGCACCCCGCCCCAGGCCCGGTGCTCCTCCCAGACGTCGTCCGCGCGCTCGAGGGCGTACGGGATCCAGCCCATCTGGCCCTCGCTGTAGGCGAGTTTGAGCTGCGGGAACTTCACCAACACGCCGGAGAAGAGGAAGTCCATCATCGAGGCCATCGCGTTGTTGAAGCTGAGCGAGGCCTGCACGGCGGGCGGGGCGTCGGGGGAGGCGGCCGGCATCTGGGAGCTGGAGCCGATGTGCATGTTGACCACCGTCCCGGTCTCCTGGCAGACCGCGAAGAAGGGGTCCCAGTAGCCGGAGTGGATGGACGGCAGCCCGAGGTGGGTGGGGATCTCCGAGAAGGTGACGGCCCGCACCCCGCGGGCGGCGTTGCGGCGGATCTCGGCGACCGCGAGGCCGATGTCCCAGAGCGGGATGATGCACAGCGGGATCAGCCGGCCGCCGCTGTCCCCGCACCACTCCTCGACCATCCAGTCGTTGTAGGCGCGGACGCAGGCGAGGGCGACCTCCTTGTCGTGCGCCTCGGCGAAGGTCTGGCCGCAGAAGCGGGGGAAGGTCGGGAAGCAGAGCGAGGCCTCGACGTGGTTGAGGTCCATGTCCTTCAGCCGGGCGGCCGGGTCCCAGCAGCCGCGCCGCATCTCCTCGCGGGTGATGCCCTCCAGGGTCATCTCGTCCCGGTCGAAGCCGACGGCGGCGATGTTGCGCTTGTACGGGAACTTGAGGTCCTCGTAGATCCACCAGTCGGTGGGCGGGCCGTCGGGGTCCATGGAGATGACGTACTTGCCGCCCGTGTAGACCAGCTCGCCGATGCCGGCAGTGAGGGCCTTGGGACCCCGGTCGCGGTACTTGGCGGGCAGCCAGCGGTCGAAGAGGTGCGCGGGCTCGATCACGTGGTCGTCGACGCTGATGATCCGAGGCAGTTCCATGGAGTCCCCTCACCGTGTGGACGACCCGATCTGATGGATCGTCAGAAACAAGCTAGCGGCGGCACCCCTGGACCGACAAGCGAGTGCGCTCTACGCTTCCCAGTCGATCTGACGATACGTCAGGAAGCCCGCAGCGCCGGTTGCCACCCACGGAGGTCAGGCCATGACGGACACCGACACCGCACACCGGCTGGCCCAGGCGCCCACCCTGTGGGAGCTGGTCGCCCGCCGCGCCGCACTCACCCCCGACCGCACCGTCCTCATCGAGGCGGACACCGGCCGCACCCTCACCTTCGGCGCCCTGCACGAACGCGCCGAGAAGGTCGCCGCCGGACTGCACGACCGGGGCGTGCGGCCCGGCACGGTCGTCGCCTGGCAGCTGCCCACCCGCATCGAGACCGTGCTGCTCTCCCTGGCCCTGGCCCGGCTCGGCGCCGTCCAGTCCCCCGTGATCCCCTTCTACCGCGACCGCGAGGTCGGCTTCGCGCTGCGCGCCTGCGAGGCCGAGTTCTTCGCCGTACCCGGCACCTGGCGCGGGTACGACCACGCCGCGATGGCCCACCGGCTCGGCGCCCGCGGGGTCTTCGAGGCGTACGAGGAGCTGCCCGAGGGCGACCCGGCCGTGCTGCCGCCGCCCCCCGCGGACGGCACCACCGTGCGCTGGATCTACTGGACCTCCGGCACCACCTCGGACCCCAAGGGCGTCCTGCACACCGACCGCTCCCTGCTCGCCGGCGGCTCCTGCCTCGCCCACGCCCTGCACCTCACCGAGCGGGACGTCGGCTCCATGGCCTTCCCGTACGCGCACATCGCCGGGCCCGACTACACCGTGATGCTGCTGCTCTACGGCTTCCCCGCGGTGCTCTTCGAGAAGTTCGCGATGCCGGACGCCCTGGACGGCTACCGGCGGCACGGCGTCACCGTCGCCGGCGGCTCCACCGCCTTCTACACGATGTTCCTCACCGAGCAGCGCAAGGACCCGGACCGGCCGCTGATCCCCTCCCTGCGGCTGCTCGCCGGCGGCGGCGCGCCCAAGCCGCCGGAGATCTACCACGCGGTGGTGCGCGAGCTGGGCTGCCAGCTCACCCACGGCTACGGCATGACCGAGGTCCCGATGATCACCATGGGCTCGCCCGACGACACCCCCGACCACCTCGCCACCACCGAGGGCCGCCCGCCCGAGGGCATGGCGATACGCATCACCGACCCGGACGGCAAACCGCTGCCGGCCGGCACCGACGGCGAGGTGCGGCTGCGCGGCGAGGCGGTCTGCCAGGGCTACCTCGGCGGCCGGGAGCAGCCCTTCGACGCCGACGGCTTCCTGATCACCGGCGACCTCGGGCACCTCACCGGGACCGGGCACCTGGTCCTCACCGGCCGCAGCAAGGACGTCATCATCCGCAAGGGCGAGAACATCTCCGCCAAGGAGATCGAGGACCTGCTGCACCTGCTGCCGCAGGTCGGCGACGCGGCGGTGATCGGCCTGCCCGACCCCGAGCGCGGCGAACGCGTCTGCGCCGTGGTCGAACAGCCCCCCGGCGCCGAGCCGCTGACCCTCGACGCCGTCACCGCGCACCTGCGCGCCGCGGGGCTGGCCACCCACAAGCTCCCCGAACAGCTCGAGCTGGTCGGGGCCCTGCCCCGCAACGACGCCCTCCGCAAGGTCCTCAAGTACAAGCTCCGCGAGCAGTACGCCTGACCCTGCGGGGGCGTCCGGCGGGCGGCTACGAGTCCGGCAGCTCCACGCCGCAGTAGCCGGCGAAGGCGGCGAGGATCTCGGCCTCGGAGATGCGGTCGTCGGCGTCGGCGTCCAGCGCGGCGGCGACCGCCTCGGCCGCCTCCGGGGCGGTCCCCAGGACGCGCAGCACGCGCGCGGTGGCCGCCCGGCTCGCGCTCGCGCCCGCGCCCGCCGGGTCCGCCACCGCGATGACGGCGTGCAGGAAGGGACGGGCGATCTCCGCGAAGCTGTCGGAGTGGTCCCGCAGCCGCTTGGCGGCGCCGGTGACGAACTCCTCGCGGGTGACCCGCTGGTCGCCGTCGACGTCGGCGATGCCGGCCATGCCCTGCCAGAAGGCCTCGGCCCCGATCAGTACCGCCTGGCCCCGGTCGGAGCGCGCGGTGGTACCGAATTCGGCCAGGACGGCCAGCGCGGCCGCGCTGAAGTCCTCCCGGTCGATGTAGCCGTTGCCGTCCTGGTCGAAACTGGCGAACCGGGCGGCGATCTTGCGCTCGTATTCTGCGCTGTCCATATTCGGCGTTCCGCCTCACTTGAGCGGTGGGTGCGTTTCAGTCAGGACGGAGCGTACGGCCTGTGTGGCCTGCGCGTTAAGCGAAGCGGTCAAGCAAGTGGCCGCACCCTGCCCGCGCACGAGGAGCGCACCAGGGCGCGCACCCGTCCCACCACGCGCGATGCCAAGTCCGGTGCCGGGACAGGCACTAGCACGGCGGCTACCCATACGGGGGAGCTTCGGCCAAAGCGGGCACGGAAGGGCCCCCTGCCATTACATTCGAATGGTCGACACAGGCATGGGGGCCGTCATGGCGAAGGACTCACCACCGCGCTGGGACCGGAGGATGCAGCAGCGGCTGGCCCGCGGCGAGGCCGCCGCGCTCGGTGAGCTGTACGACCGTTTCGCGTCACTGGTGCACAGCCTCGCGCACCGGGTGCTGGGGGACGAGAAGGCCGCGGACCGGATCACCCGCGAGGTCTTCGGGTACATCTGGGAGAACCCCGACGCCTACGACCCCAAGCAGGGCTCGATGCGCTCCTGGGTCGCCCGGATCACCCAGGGCCAGGCGGTGGCCCGGCTGCGGCAGGCCGAAACCGCCTCCCTCGCGGAGGGCGGCGGGGGCTCCCGCGAAGAGCTCGAGCAGAAGCTCCGTACCGCCTCCGCGGCCGCCCGGGCCGACTACATCGTCACCTCCATGCCCGCGCCCCTGCGCAAGGCCCTGGAACTCGCCTACTTCCAGCGGCGCGACTACCGCCAGGCCGCGGCCGATCTCGGCGTCACCGAGGACGAGGCCCGCCGCCGGCTGCGGCTCGGCCTGCAACTCCTCTCCACCGCCAACTCCCTCCCCCGCGACGGCTCCGCCCCGCCCGCCGGCCACGGACGCGCCCGGTGACCGCCCAGAGCCGCCCCGGCGGCGGCTTCGACGACTTCGACGACGAAGAGCACGAGGCGTACGACGTGACCGACGGCAGCGTGCACGACCAGGGCGGGACGGGTGGGACGGGTGCGCCCGGCGGTACCGGGTGCGCCCGGCGGGACCGGGGCGCACGGCGGGGCCGGTGGAGTGGACGCTCCCGGTGGGACCGGCGGTGTCGGGCGCGTCGACCGCGTCCCCGGGCCCGGCCGGCCCCCGCGGATACCGGCACCGCGCGGTGCCGCCGACGACCTCGACCCGTCCGCCGCTCCCCCGCCGCCGCCCACGCACGCCGTGCTGAAGTCCCTGCTCGGCGCCTGGGCGCTGGCCGCCTGCTCCACCGAGGAGACCCAGGCCGTCGAGTCCCACCTCACCGAGTGCGCGCCCTGCGCGGAGGAGGCGCTGCGGCTGCGGGACGCGGTCGCCCTGCTGCACCCCGAGGAAAGCCTCGACCTGGACCCGCTGCTGCGCTCGCGGGTCCTGGAGGGCTGCCTGGGCCGGCGGCCGGCCCGGATCCCGGTGCCCACCTGGGCGGCCCCGTACGACGCCGAGACCGCCCGGCTCGACGCGCTGCTGCGGGACTTCGGCGACTCCGAATGGCACGCCCCGGTACGGCTGAAGTGGTTCGAGGAGGAGCGCCGGCAGTCCCGCAAGACCACCGTCGCCGGGGTGATCGGCCACCTGCTGACCGTCGACGGCCTGGTCGCCACCGCCTTGGGCCTCGACGACCCGCTCGGCGCCGGGCCGTCCGGGCCCAAGGACCCCACGGACCGCACCGAGCAGTACTGGGAGTCGGCCGCGCACCCGGTGACCCGGCAGGTCCGCGAGCCCTGGCGGGAACAGGGCCACACGCTGGTCCGGACGGTCTCCTTCGCCGGCCGCGGGGTTGCCGAACTGACCGTCGGGTATGGGCGGTTCGACCTGCCGCTGGCGGACGCCTTCCTGGAGCGGGCCTTCGAGTGCTGGGTGCACGCGGGGGACATCGCGGAGGCCGTGGACTACCCGTACGAACCGCCCTCCGGCGCCCACCTGCACACGATGATCGACCTGGCGGCCCGGCTGCTGCCGGGCGCCCTGGCCGAGCGCCGGCGCGCGGGGCTGGCCGCCCCGGCCCGGCACCTGGTCGCGGCCGGTGCGCCGGGACGCACCCTGCGGCTGGAGGTCGAGGGGCTGGGCGGCGGGATCTGGGACATCGCCCTGGACTCCCCGGCGGCGGCCACCTCCCCCGACACGACGGTCGCCCGGGTCGCCCTGGACGGCAACGAGTTCTGCCAACTGGCCGCCGGTCACATCGCCCCCGAAGAAGCCGCCTTCGGCCAACACGGCGACCGCGAAGCCATCCGAGACGTCCTCTTCGCCGCCGCCTCCCTAAGCCGCCTCTAGCCCCGCCGGGCAGTGGCAAACCCAGCCCCGCCGGCGCTTGAGGCGCGGGGCCCGGGGCAGCGCCCCGACACCTGGGCCCCGCCCACCCTTTGCGCTCCGGTCGGGCAAATCCAGCCCCGCCGGCGTTTGAGGCGCGGGGTCCTGGCCCGCGCCCGGCCGCTGCGCGGAGCCAGACCCCACCCCGCCCCTTCCCGAAACCGGTGGGCACCGCCCCCAGATCGGAAG
>NZ_JBFBGK010000082.1:0-41459 GCF_040684615.1 Streptomyces sp. NPDC089919 | reverse complement strand
GAGGCCGGGGCCCGATTAGCCGCCGGCCCCGGGACGGCCCCCGGCCCCACGACGCCCGGCGGGCCGGCCCCCTGGGTCCAGCAGGAGGAGAGGTCCGGGGCCGTCTTCGCCCGGCGGCTGGGCCGGGGCCTGCTCTGGAGCGTGGTCGCCCTGGCGACCGTCACCGGTCTGCGGTCCTGGTTCCTGCCCGACCGCGCGCCCCGGCCCGCCGCCCCACCCGCGCCCGCCGCCGCCCCGGCCTACCCGGCCGCCGAGGCCCAGGCGCTCGCCGCCCGCTTCGCCCGCGCCTACCTGACCTTCGACCCGGCCCGGCCCGGGGAGCGGGCCGCGCTCCTGGCCACGGCCCTGCCGGCGCAGGCCGACCCCGCCCTCGGCTGGGACGGCCACGGCAGCCAGAGCGTGCTGGCCGTGGAGCCCGGCGCGGTGACCCCCGGGACGCCCGGCCCGCCCCGGGAGGCCCGCGTACGAGTCGACGTACTGGTCCGGGCCGGTGGCGGCCCCGCCCGCTGGCTCGGGCTGGACGTCCCCGTCGCCGGGGCCCCCGGCCGGCTGGTGGTCCGGGGCCGCCCGGGCCTGGTCGGCATCCCGGCCGGCGGCCCGGCCACCGGCCCCGGCACCCCCGAGCCGCCGGTGGACGCCGCACTCACCGCGCAGACCGCGGCGGCGGTGGCCGCCTTCTTCACCGCCTACGCCGACGGCACCGCCGACACCGTCACCGCCCCCGGCACCAGCCTCCCGCCCCTGCCCGCCGGCATCGCCTTCACGGCGCTGACCGCCTGGTCCGCGGACCGCGGCGGCGGCCCGGACCGCAGCGGCACCGCCCGGGTCACCTGGTCGCTGGCCGGCGCCGCACTGGAACAGGCCTACCGCGTCGAACTCACCCGGGTCGCCAGCGCCGACGCCGCCCGCTGGCAGGTCGCCGCGGTCCGCGGCGGCGCCGGATAACCGCCCGCACCCGCCCCGCGCCACCGCACGCCCACCCCGTCCCTCCCGACCCGCCCGCCCCGAAGGGGGAGCCCATGCACGCGACCACCCTCGCCCTGACCACCGGCTCGGAACTGCGCAACTGGATCCTGGCCGTCGCCGGGAACCTGTTCGCCGCCATCCTCGCCGTCCGCGCGGTCGGCTACTTCATCAAGGACGAGTGGGGAAAGATGATCACTCTGGTCGTCGCCGCCGTCTTCGTCGGCGCCATGATCTGGCTCCCCGACGAGATGCGCACCCTCCTGACCGGGGTGTGGGGCAAGGTCGCGGGGTCCGCCTGATGCGCGTCGGCCACACCTACACCTCCCACTTCGTCATCGAGGCCCGGCAGCACGAACTGCTCGGCCTCGACCTGGGCGAGGGCGTCTCCCGCCGCACCCTGCTGCTGGGCATCGCCCTCTACGCCCTGTGGACCGGGCCGCTCCTGCTGCTGCTCGGCGCCCCCTCCCGCACCTCCTTCACGCTCTACTTCCTGCCGCCGCTGCTCGCCACCGTGCACGGCGCCCAGCGCGCCCGCCGCACCGACCGCCGGATGAACCTCACCCACTGGTCCCTCACCGCCCGCTACCTGCTGCTCGGGCACCGGCCCGTGGTGTGTGGCGGCCGGCGCGCCGCGGCCCGCACCGAATGGATCCCGCGCGGTGCCCGCTGGGGCGGCCGCCTCGACGCCCTGCGCTCCTCCAGCGCCCTGGGCCCGCTGGTCCGCCGCTGGCTCGGCCCCGACGACAGCACCCCGCCGACCGCCGGCGCCCCGATCCCGCTGACCGCCAGGCCGCGCCTGTACGGCCCGGACGCGGTGGCCCGGGCGTACGGCCGCACGAAGGGACCGGGCCGGTGAAGGTCGTCCAACGGGTCGGCGCCTTCCTCGGCCTGGGCGGCGAACGGTCCGCCGCGCCCCCGCAGTACGCCGCCCTGGCCGACGGGCTGGTCATCACCACCGGGCACGCCGAAGCCTGGTACGTGCTGCGCGGCTCCAACACCGACCTGATGCCCGAGCCCGCCCGCGACGCCGAACTCGACCAGGCAGACCGGGCGTTGGCCCGCACCCTGGCCGGATTCGACTGCCACCTGCGGGTGTTGTGGTCGCCCCTCCAGGCCGACGACTACGCCGCCCAGGCCGCGGAGCTCTTCTCGGCCGGCCACTGGCAGGCCTGGGCCGACCTGCGGGTCCGACGACTGGCCCAGATCGGCATGGACACCCGGCACCTGCTCCTGGGCGTACGGCTGGCCGAGCGCGGCGGCCCGGTCGGCCGGGCGGGCCGCCGGGGCGTGCAGGACGGCCTCGTCGTCGACGCCACCGTGGTCGGCCGCCAGGAACTGGCCCGGCTGGACGCGCTGATGCGCCGGCTCGGCCGCCGCCTCGAGTCCAGCCCCTGGAAGGCCCGGCCGGCTCCGGTGGAGACGCTGGCCTGGATGATCTCCCGGGAACAGCACCGCGGCACCCGGCTGCCCGCCCCCGAGTCGGGGCTGATCACCGGCGCCAAGCTGACCTCCCTGACCCGCGGCCGGATCCTGCCCTACCCCGACCACCTGCGGGTGACCGGCGCGGACGGCGGGACCACCGCCTGGGTGGCGGTGCTCGCCCTGTCCGGCTTCCCGCCGCTCCTGGAGAGCCCGGGGGCGGGGGAATGGCTGCGGGTCCTCTCGGACGTGACGTACGCCCCCGACCTGGAGTTCCCGGCCGGGACCGACCCGCACGGGCTGCTCGCCCAGGTGTCCCCGGAGGCGTCGGTGCGCCTGCGGGTGCTGACCAAGCGCGAGGCGCTGGCCCGCACCGACGACACCCGCAAGCTGGCCAAGGAGCAACGGCGCTCCGCGGCCCGGCAGTCCGCGGAGGACCCCGGCCGGGAGGTCGCCGAGACCGAGGCGGTGATGGCGGCCCTCACCCGCGACATGCGCCGCGAGGACCTGACCCTCGTCGAGGACCACCCCCGCCTGGTCGTCACCAGCACCGCCTCGCTGGCCGACCTGCGCGCCCGGGTCGACGCCGTGGTCACCCACTACGGCGGCCTGGGCATCGAGGTGATCGTGGGGGAGGAGGAACAGCGGGAACTGTGGCTGGAGAGCCAGCCCGGGGACCGGCTGCGGGTCCCCGACCTCGGCCACGTCCGGGACGTCACCGCGCTGTCCGGCTCGTGGTGGTGGGGCGGCGCCCAGGTCGGCGACGACAAGGGCCCCATCGCCGGATACCTGACCGGCAGCACGCCCGGGGTCTTCCGCAACGACGTCACGGCCGGCTCGGACCGCGGCGACGCCACGACCACCGCCTTCATCGGCCGCTCCGGCCGCGGCAAGACCACGGCCATGATGCTCTCGATGCTGGACGCGGGCTTCCGCGGCGCGTACTGCCTGGCCATCGACTTCAAGGGCGACCTCGGGGGAGTGGTGAGCGCGGCCCGTGCCTACGGGCTCAACGCCCATCTGGTCGAGACCGGGCCCCGGTTCGCGGGGGTGGCCGACCTGTTCGTACTGCTCGACAAGGAGGGCAGCGAGCGCGCCCAGATCGAGGTACCGGCCCAACTGGGCATCGCCATGCCGCCGCACCTGCGGGCCCGCGGGGCGGAGACGCCGGTGCAGCACGCGACGAACGCCGTCATCGCGGCGGGGGACCCGGCCACGTGGAAGGTCGTCGAGTACCTGCGCGGGATGGAGAGCCCGCTGGCCCGGGAGACCGGGGAGGCCCTGCACGAACTCTCCCTGACCGCCATCGGCGCCCCCTTCATGGGCCGCCCCACCGGCCAGGCCTCACCGCTGGTGCCCGAACCGGGGCTGTGGGTCGTGCAGATCCCCGGCATCTCCCTGCCGGGTGCGGAGACGGCGCGGGAGGACTGGAACGTCCTGCAGCGGCTGTCCGTCGCCCTGATGCACTCCATGCTGGCGTACGGGGTGACGACCGCGGGCCGCCGGGACCTGCGGGGGTTGCGCAAGGCCGTGTGCATCCCGGAGGTGCACGTCCTGACCGCGACCCGCGAGGGGGCGGCCTTCCTGGGCTACATCGCGCGGGTGGGGCGGGCGTTGGCCACGTCCCTGCTGCTGGACACGCAGGATCCGGAGAGCCTTCTGCGGCACGTGGGGGTGGTGGAGCAACTGACCACGGTGGTCGGCTTCCAGCTCACCACGGCCGACCAACAGGACGCCCTGGCGGACCTGCTGGGGCTGCCGAGGGATCGGCACACCCGTGCCCTGATCCACTCCATCGGCCTCCAGGCCGACGGGGAGATCCGGCACGGCCACTCGATCGTCCGCGACCGCCGCTTCGCCGCCGCCACCGTCCAGTGGGACATCCCCTCCACCACCCTCCACCACCTCCTAGACACCTCCCCCCGCACCACCGCCCTCCCCCTGGAGCCCCTGCAATGACCCACCGCCGCTATTTGTCCGTCGCCGTGACCTTCGCCTTGGGCGGGGTGCTGGGTGGGTGTTCTTCGGGGGGTGGGGGGGCTGGATTGCAGGGTTTGCCTGGGCCGCCGGACGCCGTATTGCTGAGCTTTGCGAAGACGTACCAAACCGCTCTGAACGGCTTGGAGTGGGGGCAGGTGTGCGAGATGAGTTCGGTCCGACTGAGGAACGGGACGGTGACCGACTGTACGGCTAGCCATTACCCATTGCGTCGAACCTCGGACCGTGCTGCTGTCGGTCCAGTTGAGGCCTCTGAACTAACACCGATTGGCCCGACGGTGACGCATCCCGAGGGTTGGGGGGTGCTCGTCACATACACATATACCTGGGCTGGCGAGCCGACTCGGACAGCGCGAATCGCGCTCCGTCTCGTCAAGGAAGGTGGTGGCTGGAAGGTTGATCAGGAAGAGGATCTGAGTAACCGAGACCTCCGACAGGAATCCCCAGTCATGTCGGCGCTTTCGGAGGAGTGACGTGCGCTTCCGCCCGAGCACTGTATTGCACGGCGTGGCGACCATGTTGGTTGTCGTGATCGCCGCGCTATTTCTTCACCCCGCGCCGGCGTCTGCCGACAGTGTTGACCCAGCAGGAATCGGCGACCTAATGCCTTCCCCGACGAGCAGCGTCCCGAAGGGTGGGGAGACCTTGTATGAGACGTTTCGGAACGGAAGCCTATGGACCTTGGATTCCAACCTCAATGACTACGAGCTCGTCGACGGGACAGGGAATTCGATTGCCAACCTCTTCATGACCCTCACGGTCAGCGTGACGACCGCTTCAGTGGTGGTCGTGGGCTGGGTCTTCAACGTGACAACACTGCCCGAGGTCGAAGGTGCCATCACGGGAAGCATTGCGGAAGTAGCGAGGGGGGCAGCTGAGACTTTGATGCCTGCTGCGCTTGCAGTCGGAGCGTTGGTGGCGTTTGCGAGGCAACGCCGTGGAGACGGTGGTGGGGTGTTGTCGCAGGTGGCTTGGGTGATGGTGTCAGGCGTAGTCTCCATCTCCTTGCTGACTAGTCCCCAGGCGTGGGTCGATGGTGTCAACACAGCTCGAACAGTGGGCGCCAATGTCACGATGAGTGCGGCGAATGCCGGAATTGGCACTGGTGCAACCGATTTCCCCTTCAGGATTGATCATGAACCACGATTTACTGGTAACTCCCGTGATGACATGCTCCGTAAATCGTCTGACGCCGTATGGCGATCATATGTGGCAACACCGTGGTGCGTGGCAGAATTCGGGAGCCTAGAGGTGTGCAGCGAGTACGGGAATGCCCTGCTTAAACAGGGCATTGACTCCTCAACGCGAACGGATTGGTTGGACAGGTCCGTTCGGTTGGAACAGGTGGGGCCAGACACCCGCCTCTGGATTCAGGGGCAGTCGCCATACGGTCGGGTCATGGTCACTATCGCCGCCTTCGTGGGGGCGTTGCTTTTCGGGGGGTTGGTGCTGGCGCTGGCGTTGACCTCGTTGGGGACCTTGCTCGGGGCGTTCATGCTGCTGGTGTGTGGGGTGGTGTTTGCTTGTCTTTGGGTTATTCCGGGGCGGCCTCGGCAGTGGGGGTTGGCCTGGTTCGATCAGTTGCTTGCGCGGACGCTCGAGGGGTTGATCGCCACGCTCGTGCTCGGGTCCGTGCTCATCGTGCAGGTGGCCTGTACGCGGATGTTCGATCCCTACGGCTGGCTGCCGACCACCGGGCTCAGCATCGCCGCAGCCGTGGTCGGCATGCGGTTCCGGGCCGTGGTGGCGCAGATCATCGGGGTCACCGGCACTTCCGCCGGCGCGGTCGGCGGCTTCCTGATCGCCGGGGCCCTCGGCCGGGGGAGGGCCCGTCGCAAGGAAGGGGCCGACACCCCACCGCACCCCCGGGCCGCCTCCCGCCACGCACCCGCGGCGAGTCCCGACCCCGCCGGTCCCGACACACTCTCGCCGCCCCGCGTGCCCCCGGTCCGGGCGATGGCACCGCCGCCGTTGCCCGGTGGGGCAGGCGGGGTCCTGCCGGTGCGGGCCGCCGTCCCGCCCGCGTCCACCCCGGCCGGCTTCGGCAGGGCGATCACCGGCACCCCCGCCCCGTTCGCCCCCGCCACCCCAGGGCTCGCCACAGCGGCGGCAACCCCCGCCCGGGCCGCGGCCGTTCATGACGCACCCGCCGCTCCGCCCCAGCCCGCCGCCCTGCGCCCCGAGCGGCGTGCCGCGCCCTCGCCGGTCTCGTTCCGGCAGGCGCCCCCGCCGTTGGCCGAGCTGTTCGAGGAGGCCCGGCCGTGACGTCGCAGGACTGGCGGGAGTTGCTGAGTACCTGGGAGTACCCGGAGGAGGTCACGGCGGCCGGAGGCCGGCGGGCCCGGCGCCGGGCGGCGCGGGCGCACCGGGCCGAGGCCCGGCGCCGGACGACGGAATGGGTGCGGGAGCAACGCCGCCGGGAGCCGATCCGCCCCCTCGGCGCATTCCTGGTGGTCGCCCTGCTCCTCGGGCTCGGCACCGGCGCCCGGTCCCTGTGGCCGGACCTGGACGGCGCCGCCCCCGCGGCCCGGCCGGAAGCGGCGGCCCGCACCGCATCCGAGCCCCGGACCGCCTCCGAGCCCCGGACCGGGTCCGCGGGCCGGAACGGATCCGAGGCCCGGTCGGAACTGGTGGCCGGCACCGCATCCGCGACCCGGCCCGCAGCGGAGGCCCGGACGACAGCCGGAGCCCGATCGGCATCGGGGGCCGCCCCCGCAGGCGCGGCAGACCCTGCAGGCACGACAGACCCCGCCCGCAGGCCAGCCCCCGCCAACCCCGCCGCGCAGCCTGACGCCGCGGACCCCGAGGCGGTGGCGGGCCGGGCCGTCCGTGCGTACCTGACCCGGAACCCGCCGGTGGACGGCGACCTCAGCGCGCCGATCCGGCGGGCGGCCCCGTACATGTCGGACGAGCTGGTGCGGAACCTGCTCCGGTTCCCCGACCCCGCGTGGGACGAACTCGTCATGCGCGGCGGGGTGGCCACCGTCCGCGCGGTGACGGTGGGGCACGCGGCGCCGGGGCTGCCGGTGGACACGCCGTTGCGGGTGTGGCGCTCGGTCCGGGCGGAGGTCGAGGTGGCCGAGTACACCCGGACCACGGAGCCGACCGTGCTGCAGACCGAGGTGATGGTCTACCCCGACGGCACCTGGCGGGTCACCCGCATCCTGGGCCTGCGGTGGCCGGACCGGTGATGCGTACGGGATTCCACGTGGGCACCCTGCTGGCCGTTCTGTCAGTGGTCTGCGTGCTCGGTGTGGGGGTGGGCGGTTCGGTGATCGCGGGCCCGCCGGCGCGCGCCGAGGGCTGCCCCGGCCCGGACCCGGACGGGCCCGGGGCGCAGGGTGCGGGCGGTGCGCCGGCCGGGGAGCGGTTCCGCGGACGGCAGGTGGACCATGCCCGGATCATCGACCGGGTCGCGGCCGAGGGCGGGCTGTCCGGACGGGCCACCCTCGTCGGCCTGATGGCGGCCCTCCAGGAGTCCAGCCTGATGAACCTGGACCACGGCGACCGGGACTCGCTCGGCCTCTTCCAGCAACGCCCCTCCCGGGGATGGGGATCCGGCGCCCAGATCATGCAACCCCGTTACGCGGCGCAGATGTTCTTCTACGGCGCGAGCGACGGCGACCCGCGCGGGCTGACGGGGGTACCGGGCTGGGAGGCGATGGAACCGGGGCGGGCGGCGCAGGCCGTACAGCGCTCCGCGTACCCGGAGTTGTACGGCGGCCAGGAGGCGGTGGCCCGCCGCGTCGCCCGGGCGGCGGGCCTGGACCTGCACCGGCCGGGGACCCGACCGGGCCGGTACGGGCCCCCGGCCGGGGTCACCCTCCAGGGGACCCCGGCCCGGCCGGACCGTGAGTGCCCGCAGCAGCCGGGTGCCGTCCCGGCGCGGTACGCGGTGGCGGCCGGGGCCGCCTTCCACGACGGCCCGGCGGGGTGGCCGGCCGGCGTGCGCAACCCACGGACCACCGCCGGTGCCGTCGACTGGGCCCGCGACGAGGCCGCGCACGGCGGACCGCGCTGGTACCGCGCCTGCCTGGCCTTCGTGGCCGAGAGCTACGGCTGGCGGTACTCGGGCGTCCTGTACGCGGTCGACCACTACCGCACCATGCCGCCGGGGCTGCGCCACGACCACGACCGCGACCCGCCGCCGGGGGCCCTCATGTACTGGGACACCGGCCGCCGGGCCGGCCACGTGGCCCTCTACCTGGGCGCCGGCAAGATCGCCAGCAACGACATCACCCGCCCCGGCCGCATCGACGTCGTCGACGCCGCCGCCATCGAATCCCGCTGGCACGCCACCTACCTCGGCTGGGCCCCGCCCTACTTCCCCAAAGCCGGCTGAGGCCCGCCCCGCCCGTGGCCGCGGACGTGGGAGTGGTCCAGGCGAGGCGTCGCAGCGTGGGCGTCCGCTGGAGCTTCCCCGACCCGCCGGGCGTCTGATCAGGAAAGAGAATGATCTTTCACTGCACGGGGGTTACGAACATGGCGATCACTCTGGCCGAGGAGATCATGCTGCTGTCCCTGGACGACGAGTCCGGGTCGGCGAAGCAGCGGCAAGCCGCCGGGTGGGCGGTCGCGTGCGGGATCCTGCTCGAACTGGTGCTGGCGGGGCGGGTCTCGGTCCAGGGCAAGAACCTCGAAATGGTGGACCCGGCGCCCCTCGGTGAGCCGCTGCTGGACACCAGGACGGCGCTGATCGAGAGCTGGATGCGAGGCCGTGCGAAGCGCCCGGTAACGGCGTGGCTCACGAAGGACCAGTCGAAGGCCGTCGCCGCGACTCTTGAGCGCCTGTGCGAGCGTGGCGTGGTCGTGGCGGAGAGGCACAAGGCACTCGGCGTGTTCCCGGTGCGTCGCTACCCCGAAGCCGACGGCGCGGTGGAACGGGAACTGCGGGACCGGCTCCGGGGCGTGGTGCTGGACGGCCGCGAGCCGGACGCCCGGACGGCCGGCCTCATCGGGCTGATCCACTCGGCCAAACTGCACCGGCTGGCCTTCCCCGACGGCGAGCCGAAGCAGATCGCGTCGCGGATGGAGGAGATCGCCGCCGGACAGTGGGCAGCCGAGAGCGTGCGCTCCGCCATCCGCGACATGCAGGCGGCGGTGGTCGCCGCCACGGTGGTCACCGTGGTCGCGGCCGGCGTCTAGCGCCGACCGATCACGGCCAGAGAGTGCGGCACCCGCTGTGGGTCGATTCCGCGGTGTCGCACGGGCCGAGGCCGACCGCGTCACACTCCCCGGCGGCCGGCTGCCATGGTCTGAGCGTACGGGCAGCAAGGGGGCGTGGCCGGGGCGTGAAGGGCAGCGGGCAGGCGGGGCGGGGCACCGAAGCGGGCCAGGCAGTGCCAGACCTTCTTGAGGGCCTGCGGGTCATGGCGGCCGGTGCGGGCGGCTCGGCCGATCGCCAGGGGAGTCAGGCATCCCTCGGTCGCAAGGGCGGTGCCCAGGTCGACGTACTCCTGACCGCGGTAGTCGGGGTGGTGCCGCAGGTGGTCCACGGTCAGGCGGAAGCCCGGATGCCATTCGACGGGGCACGGGAGCCGGCGGGCCGCCTCCTCCACGTCCGTGCCGCGGTAGCTGGGGTCCAGGACCAACGCCTCGACGTCCCGGTCGAATCTGACGGGTCCGTGTACGTGGGCCTCGATGTGGCCGTCCAGGGCGTCCAGTCCGTCCGCCTCCGCCAGGCCGATCAGGGCGAAGCGGGACGCGACGGCGAAGGCTGCTGGATCCGTCGAGCTGTCCGGATAGCAGAAGGTGGTGCGTTCGAGGGCGTCGCCGGTGAGCCGGAAATGGGAGGAGCCGAAGCGGGGCGCCCCTCCGACCGGCGAGTCGTGGTGGTTGAGCGCCCCGTAGACCGGGCGCTCGCGAGCCGCAGCGTGATCGTACGCGCCGCCGAAGATGCGGCTCTCCCAGCGCCACCGGTCTCCGCCCCGATGGGCAGTCAGTCCGCCGTTGCTGGTACCGGTCACGAACTGCGAGTAGTAGACACCGTCTTCCGCCATCTGGAGGAGCAGCAGCCGGTCACCGGCCATGCGGTCGGGGTGGAAGTTCATGGTGAGCTTCAGCCCGGGGGCGAGAGGAGTTCCGGAGGCTCGAGCGGCCACGTGCCGCAGTGCCTTGTGGTGAGGTGACCCGGAAGTGCCTGCGACCATGCGCGCAGTGTGCGGGAACGTCACCGCCCGGCACGCGCGAATTTCCCGGTCGGGGCAGTATTCCTCCCTGATCCGGTAGGCCAGGCTGACCGGCGCCCCCCCGCGGGCCGGATCTCCGCCGGTCCGGGGCCGCGGGGGGTTGGTGCCGGCGGGCGCGACGGGGAGGCCGCTCGGGCCGTGGGGCCGGTACGGGTGTCAGTCAAGCAGGGGGTGGGTCGGTGGGGGACTGGAGCGGGGTACGAAAGGGGCGGGGGGTCGGCGGCTCTGAGCCGGTCCATCATCCAAGAGGGTGGGCTGCCACAATGGTTGGCATCTGCAAGGGGCTATGGCATCCGTGCGTGGTGCGTGCGAGGTGTGAGGTGACCGTGAGTGAGGTGGCGCATGAGTGGTGAGGTGCTTCCGCCGGGGCAGCGGCTGGCCAAGGGGTGGCCGGTCTCCCACTACGGGCCGGTGCCGCGGTTCCGCGAGGAGCGCTGGAACCTCCAGGTCTTCGGCGCCACCGACGCCGGCCGGACGTACTCCTGGACCTTCGGCGAGGTCCGGGAGCTGCCGACGGCCACCCTCACCACCGACCTCCACTGCGCCTCCGGAACCACGACGGTCGGGCACGAGTTCTTCGGCGTGCCGGCCGCCGTCCTGCTGGCGCTCGCCCCGCCGGCCCCGCAGGTCACGCACGTGATGGCCTGGGCCGAGTACGGCTACAGCGCCAACCTGCGGCTGGCCGACTTCGCCGCCGAGCGGACCCTGCTGGCCACCCACCACGACGGCGAGCCGCTGACCGTCGAACACGGCTTCCCGCTGCGGCTGGTCGTCCCCCACCTCTTCGGCTACAAGGGCCCGAAGTGGCTGCGCGGCATCGAGTACATGACCCAGGACCGCCGGGGCTTCTGGGAGGAGCGCGGCTACCACAACATCGCCGACCCCTGGGCCGGTCAACGGCACTCGTACCAGGAAGACGAGGCGACCTGAGGGCGAGGGCCCGAGGTCGGGGTCTCACGCCGAGGAGCGGCGGACCACCTCGGTGGGTGTGACGACCGGCGCGGGCGCGGGCGCGGCGGTGCCGGGGGCCGGGGCCAGCAGGGTGAGGAGCAGGTGGGCCATCAGGCGGCCCATGCCCTCGACGTCCTGGCGGACGGTGGTCAGCGGGGGTTCGGTGCAGTCGGCGACGGACTGGGTGTCGTCGAAGCCGACCACCGCCACGTCCGCCGGCACCCGGCGGCCCCGCTCCCGGAGGGTGGCCAGGGCGCCGGAGGCCATCAGGTCGTTGGCGGCGAAGACGGCGTCCAGGTCCGGTGCCCGGTCCAGCAGTCCGGCCATCGCGCGCCGTCCGGCGGCGGCCGTGAAGTCGCCCGCCGCGACCAACTCGGGGGCGCCCGGCGGCAGGACGTCCCGGTACCCGGCGAGCCGGTCGGCGGCCGAGGTCTGGTCGAGGGGCCCCGCGATGTGGGCGATCCGGCGGCGGCCCAGCGCGTGCAGGTGGCGGACGGCCGAGCGGGCTCCGCCCCGGTTGTCCGCGTCCACGTAGAGCACGTCCGCCCCGGGCCAGCCGGGCCGCCCGCCGTAGACGACGGGCAGCTGGAGCCGGGCGATGGTGGCGGGCAGCGGGTCGTCGGTGTGCAGGGAGAAGGCGAGCACCCCGTCGACGTGTCCGCCGGCCAGGTAGCGGGCGATCCGGTCGTGGTCGGCGGGGCCGTCCTGCAGCATCAGCACCAGCCGGCCGTCGTGTTCGCCGAGGGCCTTCTCGATGCCCCGCAACTGCCGCAGGAAGAAGGGGTCCGCGAAGACCCGGGTGCCGGGCTCCGCGATCACCACCGCCACCGCGCCGGTGCGCCGGGTCACCAGCGTGCGGGCGGCCGGGTTGGGGACGTACCCCAGCTCGGCCACGGCCGCCCGGACGCGGTCGGCGAGCGGACCCCGCACCCCCGCGCCGCCGTTGACGACGCGGGAGGCGGTGGCCCGGGACACCCCGGCGCGTGCGGCGACCGCTTCCAGGGTGGGGCGGCCGGCGGTCTCCTGTGCCATGGACAGGAGCGTAGTGCTCAGTGCCCGAAGCCGAACCAGTTGAGGTTGACGAAGTCGGCGCCCTGGCCGCTGGTGAAGGTGAGGTACACGTCGTGCACCCCGGTCACGGGCGTGGTGTTGGCCGGGACCGTGCGCCAGCTCTGCCAGCCGCCGGTGGCGGCGATCGCGAAGCTGCCGACGGGCGGAGCGGTCCGGCTGTCCAGGCGCACCTCGACCAGGCCGCTCACCCCGCCGGCCGCCCCGCTGGCCACCCGGCCGTAGAACTGCCGGGCGCCGGCGGCGCCGAAGTCCACCTGCCGGTAGAGCGCCCAGTCGCCGTCGGCCAGGGCGGAGAGGTTCCGGCCGCCGCCGGTGTCGGTGGTGGTCTCCGTGCCGGTGCCGGACTGGCCGTCGTACGACTCGGCCTGGAGCGTGCCGTACGCGTCCCTGGTCCCGCCGGGCGGCGGGGTGGTCGGGTCGGTGGGCGTGGGTGTGGGTGTCGGGTCGGTCGGCGGGGTGCCGCCGCTCTGCAGGACACGGACGTAGTCCACCACCATCGGGTGGCCGGGGACGGTCCCGCCGTCCGGACCGCCGCCGAAGGCGTCGGGGAAGCCGCCGCCCATCGCGACGTTCAGGATCAGGAAGTAGCCGTGTTCGGTGGCGCCGGCCCAGGTGGCGGCGTCCACCTGGTCCTGCCGGACCGTGTGGTAGACGGCCCCGTCCAGGGAGAACCGCATCTCCTGCGGGCTCGCGCCGCGGTCCCACTCGACGGCGTACGTGTGGAAGCCGGCCTGGCAGCTGACGGGGGAGCAGACCCGCTGGCCGCCGATCCCGGAGGTCTCGTTGCAGGGGCCGCCGGGGGAGGTGCCGCAGTGCATCGTCGCCCAGACCTGGTTGATGCCCTGGACGTTCTCCATGATGTCCAGCTCGCCGATGCCGGGCCAGTTCCACCAGTTGCCGCGGTAGGGGGTGCCGAGCATCCAGAAGGCGGGCCAGTAGCCCTTGGCCGCGGCGCCCGTCACGTTCGGCATCTGAACGCGCGCCTCGACGCGCAGCTTCCCGCCCGCGGGCGGTCGGAAGTCGCCGCGGCGGGTCTCGATCCGGCCGGAGGTCCAGTTCCCGGCGGCGTCCCGCAGCGGGGTGATGCGGAGGTTGCCGGTGCCGTCGAGGGAGACGTTCGCGGTGCTCGCGGTCATCGTCTCGATCTCGCCGGTGCCGAACCGGGCGGGGCCGCCCGGGTAGCTCGTACCGGTCGTGTACTGCCAGTTCGTGCCGTCGACGGCGGCGCCGGCCGGGCCGTCGAACTCGTCCGCGAAGACGGTCGTCCAGCCGGCCGGGGGCGGCGGGGCCGAGGCGCGGGCGGGCAGCGAAACGGCCCCGAGGGCCGCGGCGGCGGCGACCAGCAGGGCCGACAGCCCGCGCGCGGTACGCCGCCAGGGGCCCGGGGCGGACCGGGGAAGGGGAGGGATGGGACTCATGGGCACCTCGTGAGGGGGGAGGGAAGTGCGGCCGGTGTCCGGATTTTTGAGAGCGCTCTCAAAGGGGGTGCGCGGCTACTGTGCTCCTCCGGCCCGGTGCCGACAAGAGGTGAACGCCCGTGAATCCGAAGGATTTTGGGAGCTGCGAGTGGTGAAGGCGGGCAGCGGCGGCCGGGCAGGGCGTCTACGAACTGACGGACGTGGTGGCGGTCGGGGACCGGGAGCGGGGCGTCATCCCGCCCTGCGGCCGCTGCCGGCAGGTGATGCTCGACTACTTCCCGGACGTGAAGGTCATCGTCGGCGCGCCCGGGCGGCTGCGGGCCGTGCCGGTGGCCGCGCTGCTGCCGGAGAGCTACGTCTGGGCCGACCAGCAGCTCGACGCCTGAGCGCAGCACCCGGCCGCCGCCCGGGTCGGACCGCCGGGCCCGCGGCGGACCCCGCCCCGGCGGCCCGGTCCCGCCCTCAGGCGGAGTCCGGCCGCCCCTGCCGCACCGCGTCGTGGGCGGCCAGCGCCGCCCGCAGGGTCAGCACGTCGGCGCCGCGGGACGCGTCCAGACCGGTGAGTTCGGTCGCCTTGCGCAGCCGGTAGTCGACCGTGTTCGGGTGGACCTGGAGCCGGGCCGCGGCCCGCCGCCGGTCCAGGCCCCGGGCCAGGAAGGCGCGCAGCGTCTCGAGCAGTTCGGGGCGCGCGTCCAGCGGGTCCAGCAGTGCGGCCAGTCCCTCCCGGGCCGGGCTCGGACGGCTCAGCTGGTACTCCAGCAGCACGTCGTCCAGCAGGTACAGCCCGGGGCCCCGGCCGGCGGCCGCAGCCACCGCGCGCACCTCCCCGGCCAGCCGGGCGGCCTGCGCCACCCCCTCGGGCGCCGCCACCGTCGCCGCGGCCAGCAGTTCGGCGCCGCACATCCGGCCCAGCTGCTCCACCAGGTGCGCCAGCCGCTCCCGGTCCGCCGGGCCGAAGTCCGCCGGGGGCGTCTCGTAGGGGATGAGCGCCAGGCCGCCGTCCCCGGACAGCACCGACAGCGGCACGCCCGCGGTGCGGCGCTGGAGTTCGTTGCGCAGCCGCCGGAGCTTGCGGCGGGCCGCGACGGAGTGGTTCACGCCGGGGACCAGCTCGTCCGGGTGCGGCCCCACCGCGACGCTCAGGACGAGATAGCACGGCGGCAGCCGGATCCCCGCCCGGTCCGCCGCGACCTGCGGGTTGCCGCCCTCCAGCAGCCGGGAGAGCAGCGACTGCAGGGCGACCTGCTCGTCGCTGAGCGCCGTCTGCCGCTCCTGCACGTACCCGGCGGCCACCTCGCAGCTCACCAGCCGCAGGTACGCGAGGAGTTGGCGCTGGACCAGCAGGACGTCGGCCAGGTCGCCCGGCCGGGCGGCCGAGAAGACCTGCGCCGCGCACTCCTCGGCGCCCAGGTGGTAGGCGCCGACCACGGCCTCCAGCGGTACGCCCTCGTCCGCGCGCCGGGCCGAGGACTCGCGGATGGCCGCCGCCTCGGCCTGCCCGGGCATCTCCCCCGTGCACAGGACCGCCGCGAAGCTCCGGATCCCGCGGGTCACCTGCTTGGCGATGTCGCCGCCGAGGTGTTCGGCCGGCAGGGAGCCGTACACCGGCAGCCGTTCGACCAGCCGGACCATCACGGCGCGCTCCAGCGCACTAGAGGCGTCCTGGAGCCGTTTGTGGACCGGCACGCCGCCGAACCGCGGCACCTGCACGCCTTCCGCGGTATTGGATCCGGTCACAATCCACCTCGCACATCTCTGTTCCCCACCCCGGAGACTGGGCCGCTGACCGGCCCCATGATGTTTCCGGGACATCACCTACTGGTTGGTAACACGACTGGCTAGTGGATGGCCAGATGTGGCAGGGACCGCGGCCGCATCGTTCACGAAATCCCCTGCCGGGGGCCGCCCGCCCCGGCCCGACGCGCCGCGCACCGGACCCCCCGCCGGCGCGTCGGACCCCCACCCAGGAATCGAGGAACGCATGTCCAAGGCAGCCCTCCGCCTCCTCTCCGTCGCCGTCGCCACCGCCGCGGCCGTCTCCGCCGCGCCGGCCGCCACCGCCGCCGGATCCGTGCAGGCCGCGGCCTCGGCCACGGCCGCCGACGGTTTCTACGCCTACGCCGGCAGCGAGCCGCTGTCCGCCTTCGCGCCGGGCGCCGTCCTCAAGACCCGGACGCTGCAGTACCACGTGCTCGGCATCCCCACGCCGCTCAAGGCGGTCCAGCTGCTCTACCGCACCACCGATGCGCAGGGCCGGCCGGCCGCCAACGTGACCACGGTGGTGCACAGTCCGGGCGGCGACGGCAGCAAGGCCGTCTCCTACCAGTCGTTCTACGATTCGCTGGACCCGCAGGACGGCCCGTCCCGGGCCATCGCCGGCGACGTCTCGCTCGGCGGCCTCATCCCCAACGCCGAGAGCCTGCTGCTGGCCCCGCTGCTGCTCCAGGGCTACGACCTGGTCATCCCGGACACCGAGGGCCAGAGCGCCAACTTCGCGGCCGGGCCGGAGTACGGCACCAACACCCTCGACTCGATCCGCGCCGCCTCGAACTCCTCCGCCACCCGGCTGGACTCCGACACGGCCGTCGGCATGATCGGGTACTCCGGCGGCGCCATCGCCACCAACTGGGCCGCGGCGCTGGCGCCGGACTACGCCCCGGACGTCAACCGCCGGCTGGTCGGCTACGCCGAGGGCGGCCTGCTGGTCGACCCGGCGCACAACCTGAAGTACGTGGACGGCTCGCTGGCCTGGTCGGGGGTCATCCCGATGGCCGTCATCGGCGTCGCCCGCTCCTACGGGATCGACCTCAAGTCGTACCTCAACAGCTACGGCCAGGGCGTCTACGAGGACCTGGAAAGCGGCTCGATCATTGACGCGATCGGCCACTACCCGGGGCTGACCTGGAAGAAGATGGCCAAGTCGCAGTACGCGAACCCCAATTCGATCCCGGCGTTCCTGACGGCCGTCAACAAGATCAACCTGGGCTCCGCGGCCACCCCCACCGTCCCCGGCTTCATCGGGCAGGGCGACGGGGGCGTCCTGGAGGGGACCTTCAGCAACCGCCCGGGCATCGGCACCGGTGACGGCGTGATGGTGGCCGGGGACGTGCGCGCGCTGGCCCGGCAGTACTGCGCCACCGGCGGCGCGCCCGTCAAGTACAGCCAGTACGAACTGCTCAGCCACACCGGGGCGATGGTCGCCTGGACGCCGGTAGCGCTGGGCTGGCTGAACGACCGCTTCGCGGGCCGCACCGCCCCGTCCGACTGCGGCCGGATCCCCGGGGGCAACTCGCTCGCCCCCGAGCAGCCGGCGCCGCTGTCCTGACGGCGGGTCGCGGCCCGGTCCGTCAGCCGGCGGACAGGGCCGCGACCAGCTCGGGCAGGTTCCCGCCGGCCACCGCGAGGGCCAGGTGGTCGTGGTAGTCGCGGCTGTGCCGGATCAGGCCCCCGCGCACCCGCAGCACCTGGACGTTGGAGACCTCGAAGTCCACGCCGGTGCCGCGGTGGTGGGCGTGGTAGTCGAACTCGGCGACGATCACCTCCGGGTCCGAGGTCTCCCGGAGGACCAGGTTGGCCGGGGTGAGGTCCAGCGGCGAATGCGCGGCGACCTCGGCGAACCGGGCCGCGAGCGTCGCCCGGCCCTCGAAGCGGCGCGGCCCCACCGGGGCGAAGACCGACTCCACCACGGCGTCCTCGGCGTAGAGCGCGGCCAGCGAGGCGTAGTCGCCGGCCGCGATGCCGTCGAGGAGGCGGAGGAAGACCTCGCGGGGCGAGGGCTCGGGGGATGGCGCGCGGGACGGGGTTTCGGACACGATCGACCTCCAGGGGGATCGGTACGGGGCACGCAGTAGAATCGGACTGACGACTCCGTTTCAACGGTACGGAGTCGTCAGTCCGGTTGTCCAGGGGTGCCGGCCCACCGGCCGGAAACGACCGGGGCGCGGCGAGGAAGAGGGGTGCGGCATGGCGGAACGGCCGTTGCGGGCGGATGCGGCGCGCAACCGCGCAAAGCTGCTGGCGGTCGCCACCGAGGTGTTCACCACCCGCGGGATCGGCGTGCCGACCGAGGAGATCGCCCGGACCGCGGGCGTCGGCGTCGGCACCCTCTTCCGGCACTTCCCCACCAAGGAGGCGCTGCTGGAGGCCGTGATGGTCGGCCGGCTGGACGAGAGCGCCGCGCAGGTCGCGCAGCTCGCGGCGGCCGCCGGCCCGGCCGAGGCCTTCTTCTCCTGCTTCCGGCTGCTGGTCGAACAGTCCGTCGGCAAGAGCGAGTTCACCGAGGCGCTGGCCGCCGCCGGGGTCGACGTGCACGCCGCGCTGCGCGAGCGCACCGAGGAGATCCGGGACCGGCTGTCCGGCCTGCTGGCCGGCGCGCAGCGCGCCGGGGCGGTCCGGCCGGAGCTGGGACTGCCGGAATTCCTCGCCCTGTTGGCCGGCACCGGCCGTGCGGTGGAACAGCTCGGCGAGGACCCGGCGGCCCGGGAGCGGATCTTCACGGTGGTCCTCGACGGACTGCGCCCGCACTGAGCGGCGGGCGCCGCGCCGTCAGCGGCACAGGGCCGTGTCCACCAGCCGGTCGGTCCGCTTCATCGGCCCCTCCGTCGGCGGCTGTTCGGTGACCGCGACCGTGACGGCCCGGCCGTCGGCCGTGACCCCGCCCCGGGTCTCGTACCCGGGGATGCTGCCCCCGTGCCCCCAGTACACCCCGCCGCAGGACAGCGGCCGGCTCACGATGCCCAGTCCGTACCGGGCCCGCGGGCCGAAGACCTGCTCCGCCGGGACGGTGGTGCGCATCTGCGCCAGCTGCGGCGGAGCCAGCAGCCGGCCGCCCAGCAGGGCGGCGAAGAACCGGTTGAGGTCGGAGCCGGTGGAGACCAGCTGGCCGGCCGCCCAGCCCCAGGACGGGTCCAGTTCCGTGACGTCCTGGCGCGGACCCGCCGCCGACTCCTGGTGGTAGCCGTGCGGATGGGGCTCGCGGATGCCGGTGTCACCCGGCGCCGGGAAGTAGGTGTGGCGCAGCCCGAGGGGGCGGATGATCCGGTCCTCGACCTCCCGGGCGTACGGGCGTCCGGTGACCTTCTGCACGATCAGGCCGGCCAGCACGTAGTTCGTGTTGCTGTACTCCCACTTCGTGCCCGGCCGGAAGTGCCCCTCGTGGGCCAGCGCGATGTCGACCAGCTCCCGGGGCTCGTAGTAGCGGGGCTGCAGGTCGTACTCGGTGTAGTTGGGCAGTCCGCTGGTGTGCTGGAGGAGCTGGCGGACCGTGATGCGGCGGCCGTCGATGCGCTTGCCGCGGACCAGGCCCGGCAGGTACTCCTCGACCGGCGCGTCCAGCCGGACCTTGTGCTCGGCGACCAGTTGCAGCACGAGCACCGCGGTGAACGTCTTCGTGTTGCTGCCCACCCGCACCTGCCCGTCCCGGGGCACCGCCGCGCCGGTGGCCAGGTCGCCCACCCCGGCCGTGTAGGAACGGACCCGGCCGTCGCGGCCCTTGACCGTCGCCAGCGCGGCCGGCAGGCCGTCCCGGTGTACGAGCGCGTCGAGCCCCTGCTGGACGGAGTCCGGCCGGGCCGGGGCCGCGACCGCGGCCGGCGCCAGGGCCCCCACCGCCAGGGCCCCGACCGTCACCGCGGCCACCGCCGCGAGTCCGGTCCGCCGCCGCCAACCGGACCTGCGCCGCGCCTGCCGGGTCTGCTCGCCCATGAGTCAACTCCTCTGGATCTGCCGGGAATCCGGCGGGACCTCCCGCCGGACACCAGCATCTCCGGGCCACCGCGCCGGGACGATCATGCTTGCCCCCGGACCGGGGTGGGGATGACCCCCGGCCGACCGCGCGGCCCGCACCCGGCCGGGAGACCGACCGGTACGTCCGATATTCGGTCGCCCCCGGGGGGTGCCGCGGGCACAATCACCGGATGCCGAACACCGCGGACCAGCTGCTCTCCGCACTCGAACCACTGCCCTTTCCCGCCCGGCTCGCCCTGACCGCCCGTACCGGCCACCGGCTGGCGGGCGACGAACTCGCCCCGCTGCTGGCCGCGCTGGACGCCGGGGGCGCGTACGAACGGCGGACCGGCGCGCTCGCCGCGTTCGCCGGGCGCGACGCCGCCTTCCTCGCCGACCGGCTGACCGACCCGGACCCGGTGGTGGCCGGCTACGCCCTGCGCGCCGCGCGCGTGCTGCCCGTGCCCGACGAGGCGCTGGCCGCGGCCTACCGGGACGCGCCCGCCGCCCTGCGGCACCAGCTGGCCCGGGTGCTCGCCGGCGGCGGCCGGACCGCCCTCGCGGAGCGGCTGGTAGCGCAGCTGCGGGCGCAGTGGGGCGACGCCGAGGCCGCCCGCCTGCTGCCGGCCTGCGGCACCCCCTTCGTCGCCGCCCACCTGCCCGCGCTCGCACACGCCGTGGCGGGCTGGACGACCCTCGCCCGGCGCCACCCCGACCCGGTGCTCGCCCACGTCCGGACCGAGCTCGTCGGCCGGGCCGGCGGCACCGAACAGCAGCGGTGGTGGTCGCAGCACGGCACGGTCGTGGCCCTGCTCGCCCCGCTGCGCCCGCTGCCGGTCCTGGACCTCCTCGAGCGGTACGGCCCCCGCCTCCTCCCGGTCACCCTGCACGCCGCCCTCGCCGCGCCGGCGGCGGCCGACCCCGAACGGGTGATCGCCTGGCTGACCGCTCCCGAGCGGTCCTCCGAGCGCCACCCGCGCCCGCTGCCGCCCGCCGTGCTCCGCCGGCTCACCGCCGCGGACCCCCGGTCGCTGGCCGCGCTGGGCCGCCACTGGCTGCCGCACCAGGAGCACTTCACCGCCCTGGTCAGGGCCCTGCCCCCGGGGCGGCGCCCCGGCTTCGTCGACGCCGTCGCCGCCGGGGCCCCCGGCGCCGACCCGGCCCGGGCGGTGCTCGACCTGCTGCCCCGGGAGCGCCGCTGGGCGGAGGTACGGCGGGTCGAGCCCGATACGACGGACAGCTGGTCCTGGTACGAGGACCTGCGCACCCTCTCCCACGGCCGGTACGACGAAGCGCGCCCGGCCCTGCTCGCGGCCGCCGGCCGCGCCGACCCCGAGGACCGGGCCTTCGCCTGGCCCCTGCTGGTGGCCTGCGCCGCCCGGGACGGCAGCCGGGCCGCGATCGGCGACCTGCTCACGACCCTCGGCCGGCTCCGCAACGACTGGGAGCCGGTCCGCACCGCCGCCCTGCGCGCCCTCGCCGCGGTCCCGCCCGGGCTCTTCGACCCGGCGGACCACCTGCTGCTGGCCGCCCTCGCCACCGACGCCCTGGGGGCCCGGGACACCTCACCGGCCGGCCGGACCGCCCTGCGCACCCTGGCCGAACGCGTGCTTGCCGCCCGCGCCACCGACCCCGAACCGGCCCTGCGCACCTGGGCGTTGGAGACCCTGGAGCGGATCACCGGACGCACCGGCACCCCCGAGTTCGGCCCCCTGCACCGGGTGCTGCGGCGCGGCCAGGAGCACCAGGTGTTCGAGGCGCTGCGGCCCTGGCTCGAAGCCGCCGCGGCCCGCGCCGACTTCCGGCTGCTGCTCGGCCTCGCCCGGGCCCTCGGGCCCCGGGCCCGGCGGATGCCGGCCCTCCAGGACCTGCTCGCCGCCGCCCTGGAACGCGGCGACGACGCGGCCTTCGAGGAGGCCGTGCCGCTGTGGCTGGCCGATCCGGGCAGCCGGGACGCCCGGGTGACCCGGATCCTGGCGCTGGAACCCTCGGCGGCCGTCCTCGAGCCGGTGCGCCGGCTGCTGGCCGAACGCCGTACCGACCTGCTGGACGTCCTCCTCGACGAGCCGGCTCCGTACGGCCGGTTCCTGGTGTCCGGTGCCCGCCCGCCGCTGCCGGAGTTGCGGGCCGCCGGCCGCTGGCTGCCCCGCCAGCAGCGGGCCGCGGCCCGGCTGGTGGACCGGGCCGCCGCCGACGCAGCCCTGCCGCTGGACGACCGGGCCGCCGCGATCGCCGCGGCCGCCGCCGTCCCCGGGCTGGGCTTCGACCTGGCCCTGCGGTACGCCGACCACGCCGAGCCGCTGCTCGCCGAGGCGGCGCTCGCCGCGCTGGCCCGCACCGACCGGCCGCAGGACGCCCTGGCCGTCCTGCTCGACCGGGCCGGCGGCGACCGGGCCCGGGTCGCGGTGTACGCCGCGGCGCGGGCCGCCGGGCGCACCCCGCCCGCCCGGCTGGCCCCGGCGCTGGGCGCGCTGCTCACCGGCGAGCGGCCGGCGAAGGTCACCTCCCGCAAGGAGGCCGTCCGGCTGGCGGCCCGGTTCCTGCCGCCCGGCGCGGCGGTGGACCTGCTCTCCCGCGCCTTCCACGCCCCCGACCGGCACCCGGACGTCCGGGCCGCGGTGGTCCGGGCCCTGCCTGCGCTGCTCGGCGAGCCGACGGCCTGGCGGCTGCTGACGGAGGCGGTCGACGGGGACGGCGGACCGGCGGACGGCGCCCCGGCGGACGGGCCGGCCGGCCCCTCCGCCGTGCTGGAAGGCCTCCTCGAGGTCACCCCCTGGCAGCTTGCGGAGGAGTACCGCGCCCGCTACGCCGCCGTGGTCGACGCGGCGTACGCCCCCTGCCTGGCAGGGCTCGAGGGCTTCGGCGCCTACGGGCCGCTGTGCGCGGTCGGCGCCTGGTGCCGGTACGACTCCTCGCTGGCGGACCGGATCGCGGCCACGGCCGCCGACCTGGCCGGGCGGGACTGCTGGCAGATGGCCGCCTGGGTGCTGCGCGACCTGGCCTGCTCGGAGCTGGCGCACCCGGCCGGCGGCGCGGAGCCGGGCAGCGCCCTGCACACCGCGGTGGCCACCCTGCTCGCCGCCCTGCGGGCGCCCGGGAGCGAGGACGAGGCCCTGGCCGACCGGGACCTGCCCGCGCTCCAGCGGCTGCGGACCCTGACCGCACTGGACTCCGGCGAGGGCGGCCGCACCGACGTGTACGCGGCAATGGCGCGGCAGTTGGCCGCGGAACCGCTGCTCGCGGCCGAGCGCGCCGGCGCGCTGCGCAGCCTGGCCGAGGGAGCCGCCGGTGCCGACGAACTCGGCGTCCGCCTCCGGGACCTGGCCGAGGCGCTGGACGGTGCCGGGGTGACGGTGGCGGCGCAGACGGCCGCCCGGGTGCGGTCCGGCCGGGCCTTCTCCGGTCAGCGGATACCGCTGGCGGCACTGCTGCCCGAGGCGGACCGGCTGGCCCGCGACGGAGGGCCGGCCGCCGGACTCCTGGCGGTGGCCCTGGTGTCGAACGCGGGCGGCAGTGGCGACTGGCCGCAGGAGTGGCGGGCGTTGCTCCGCCTGCTGCGCCGGCACCCGCACCCGGACGTCCGGTACGCGGCCCACGGGGTGTTCACCCGGAGCGAGTGAGCCGGCGGGCGCGTCAGGAGCCGAACCGCCGGCAGAGCGCCGTGATCGCCGGGTCCACCACTCCGCGCGAGGCGGCGCACAGGGCCCGCATGTCGTACGAAGGGGCCGGCCGGGACGGGGACTTGGGGCGCGCGGGCGTCCGGCGCCGGACCGGGGCGGGAGCCTTCCCCCGGTGGGGTACGGCCCGGCGGGCCGGAGCGCCGGGGTGCCGGTGGTGCGGCGCCGCCCGTCGGGGAGCGGGGACGTCTCCCCGGCGGACCGGGGCCGGCACGGCGGCGGCCGACGGACCGGCGGCGGGACGGACGGCGGCGGCCGGAGCGGCCGCCCCCGGGGGCAGTGCGGCGGGCGGTACCGCCGCCAACTCCGCGTACCCGCCCGGCCGTCCGGACCCGCCGGGGGCGGGCCGCACCGGGGTGCCGGTCGCGGCCGGGGCGGAGCGGACCTCAGGGGCCACCGTCGTACAGCCGGTGACCAGGAGCAACAGGGCGAGCACGGGCAGCAGTCGGCGCACGCTCCACCCTCCCGCACCCGGGCACGGCCGTACACCCCGTACCGGCCCGCGTCACCGGGACGGGCGAACCGGCGCCGGCCGCGTTTGAACGGCTCAGGGAGCGATCGGCAGCTGCCGCTTGTGCTCGGTCAGCCGGTAGCGGCGCACGATCGCCGCCGCGGCCGCCTCGGCCACCGGTTTGCCCTCCAGGAAGTCGTCGATCTCGTCGTAGGTGACGCCCAGCGCGTCCTCGTCGGGCTTGCCCGGGTCCAGGGTCTCCAGGTCGGCCGTCGGCGTCTTGAAGACCAGCTCGGCCGGGGCGCCCAGGGCCTCGGAGACGGCCCGCACCCGCCGCTTGGTCAGACCGGTCAGCGGCACCAGGTCGGCCGCGCCGTCACCGAACTTCGTGAAGAATCCGGAGACCGCCTCGGCGGCGTGGTCGGTGCCGACCACCAGGCCGTCCCGGGCGCCCGCGACCGCGTACTGGGCGACCATGCGCTGCCGGGCCTTGATGTTGCCGTGCACGAAGTCCTGGTGGTGCGCGTCGCGGAAGACCGTACCGGCGGCCAGGGCCGCGGCCAGGGCGGCGTCGCTGGCCGGCTGCACGTCGACGGTCAGGACGTGGTCGGCCTTGATGAAGGACAGCGCCAGCTGCGCGTCCTTCTCGTCGGCCTGGGTGCCGTAGGGCAGCCGCATCGCGTAGAACTCGGCCTCCTGGCCGCCGGCCCGCACCCGCTCGACCGCCAGCTGGCACAGCCGGCCCGCGGTCGTGGAGTCCACGCCGCCGCTGATGCCCAGCACCAGCGAGCGCAGCCCGGTGGTGGTGAGGTGGCCGGCCAGGAAGGCCACCCGGCGCTCGATCTCCTCCAGGGCATCGAAGGACGCGCTCACCTGGAGATCGCGGGCGATCTCCTGCTGCAGGGAGGGGGACGCCAGGTCGGTCACGGTTGCTCCTCGTCCGGGCCCGCGGCGGGAACGGCGCACACCGCCGGGCCGGGACCCCTGTCACGTGCGGGGGACCCCTGCACTCTATAAGGGCGCCGGGGACCGGCCGCGCCGCACCTCGGGGTGCGCTGGGCGTCTCAGGCTCCGGCCCCGGGCTTGCCCCACCGGCGCGTACCCGCCAAGATCACTGGCTGATCATCGACGTTCCGGGGGGAAGCCATGGCGGACACGGCAGTGAGCACGCAGACGGACGGGGCAGCGGGCCCGCCGGGCGGCGGGGCGCCGCCCGCACCGGGGGTGCTCGGCACCGGCCTGCGCCAGCGGCACCTGGCCATGATCGCGCTCGGCGGCGCCGTCGGCGCCGGGCTGTTCGTCGGCTCGGGCATCGGCATCGCCGCCGCGGGCCCGGCGATCCTGCTCTCGTACCTGCTCGCCGGCGGCCTCACGCTGCTGGTCATGCGGATGCTGGGGGAGATGTCCGCGGCCCATCCGGTCTCGGGCTCCTTCGCCGCACACGCCCGGCGCGCCTTCGGCCCCTGGGCGGGGCTGCTGGCCGGCTGGATGTACTGGGCCCTGCTGGTGGTCAGCGTGGCCGCCGAGGCGATCGGCGCCGCGCGGATCCTCAACCGCTGGGTGCCGGCGGTCCCGCCGTGGCTGTGGGTGGCGGTCTGCGTCGCGCTCTTCACCGCCAACAACCTGGCCCGGGTACGGAACTTCGGCGAGAGCGAGTTCTGGTTCGCGCTCCTCAAGGTCGCCGCGATCTGCGGCTTCCTGGCCCTGGGCGCGGCCGCCCTGGCCGGCCTGGTCCCCGGCTTCGCCTCGCCCGGCGCCGCCCACCTGACCGACGCGGGCGGCTTCCTGCCGCACGGCTGGCACGGGGTCGCGGTCGGCATGGTCGCCGCGGTCTTCGCCTTCGGCGGCCTGGAGACGGTGACCATCGCCGCCGCCGAGTGCCCCGACCCGGTGCGCGCGGTGCGCGCCGGGGTCCGGGCGGTGCTCTGGCGGGTGGTGCTCTTCTACCTCGGCTCCATGGCCGTGATCGTCAGCGTCCTGCCCTGGAACACCCCCGGGCTCGCCGACGGACCGTACGCCGCCGCCATGGCCCGGATCGGCGTGCCCGGCGCCGCCGGGCTGACCGAGGCGGTGGTGCTGGTGGCGCTGCTGTCGGCGATGAACGCCAACGTCTACGGCTCCTCGCGGATGCTGTACGCGCTGGTGGAGCGGGGGGACGCGCCCCGGCTGCTGGGCCGGGTGCGGGCCGGGGTGCCGTACGCGGCGGTGCTCGCCTCGGCGGCCTTCGGCTTCGTCTCGGTGGTGCTCAGCCTGCTGTGGCCGCGCACCGTCTTCCCGTTCCTGCTCAACTCGATCGGCGCGGCCATCCTGCTGGTGTGGGCGCTGATCGCGGCGTCGTCCTGGCGGCTGCAGGGCCCCTCGGTACGGTCCGCGACGGCGCTTGCGGCCGTGGCCGGGGTGCTGCTGTTCATGCTGGGCGACCCCGCGAGCCGGACCCAGCTGCTCACCACCGGGCTGTGGGCCGGTGCGCTGCTGCTGTGGGCCGCACTGCGGGGCCGCCGGGGCTCAGCGCGCTCCGGGGACGGCGTACCGCGCCAGGAACATGTCCACCCCTGAGCTGATCATCCGGGTCAGCTCGGCATCGTCGATCTCCGCCTCGGGGGAGAAGGTGCGCACCAGCTGGGGGACGCCGAGGGTGGCGGCCACCAGCTGCTGCACGGCCAGTGCCGGATCGGGCGCGTCCAGCGCGCCGCGGGCGTTGAGCTCGGTGACGGCGTCCACCAGCGGGCCGTTGTTCATGTCGTAGCTGACCCGGTACCAGAGCTGGCCCAGCTGCGGGAAGCGGTCTATCTCGCCGATCACCAGCCGGCGCAGCGACATGATGTCGGTGCGCAGCAGGATCCGGGCCCAGTCGGTGGTGAGCCGGATCAGGGCCTCGCGCAGGTCCGGGGCCTCGGCGATGGTGGAGTTGGCGGGCTCGAGATCGGCGTAGGTCTTGGGCAGGACACCGCCGATGACCGCCAGGAAGAGCCGTTCCTTGCTGCCGAAGTGCTTGTAGATCGTGGCCTTGGAGACGCCGGAGCGGCTGGTGATGGCGTCCATCGAGGCCGCCGAGTAGCCCTCGGCGAGGAATTCCGTCAGGGCCGCGTCGATGATCGCCTGGCGCTTGCGCGAGGCGGCGTCCGCGGGGTCCGGGATGATCGGGATGCCGTAGGCGTCGAAGGCGTCCGTGGTGTCGGCTCCCATGCAGAGGTGCCTTTCGTTCGGGCCGCCGCCCGGTGGTCCAGGGGGGTGGGGGCGGGGGCGCGGGGAGGGCTCAGTATATGAACTGAACCGTTTGGTCGGCAAAGACGGCGGCCACCGGTCCGGCCGCGACGCCGCCCAGGAAGGCCAGGTTGAACAGGCCGATGGCGAGGGGCCGGCGCCCCGGGGCCAGATGCCCGGACGCCGCTCCGGTGAGCAGCCCCTGACCGCCCGAGGTCACCAGCGCGCTCAGCCCCGAGCCGACGAGCACGGCGGCCGGCCAGGGCGCGAAGGCGGCCAGCGCGGCCGCCAGCAGCGAACCGCCGGCCAGGACCGCCCGCACCCGGCGGGCGCCCAGCGCCCCGGCCGACCGGATCAGCGCCCAGGACGACAGGGCGCCGGCCAGCGCGACCAGGGACGCGGCGGCGCCGGTGGGCACGGCCGCCCAGCCGGTGAGCGCGCCGAGCCGGCGCGGCGCCCCGTAGAGCAGTGCGAAGTTGACCGTGGCCACGCCGAACATGAGCGCGGCGGCGGCGCGGAAGCCGCGATCGCGCAGCACGTCCACGGGGAACAGCGCCCCGAGGCCGTCCCGGCCGTCCGGTGCGAGGGCGTCCGGTGACGGCGGCCCGGCCAGCCGCAGGGCGGCGGGCAGCACGGCCAGGCCGATCAGGGGCAGCAGCAGCGCGGCCGGCCAGCCCACCGTCCGGGTCGCCGCCGCGCCCGCGAACAGCCCCAGGGTGCCGCCGACCGCACTGCCGATCGCCACCGCCCCGGCGGTCCGGCCGCTGGGGTCCCGGGCGGCGAGCTGGAAGGCGCCGACGTTGATGCCCGCCGCCCCGGCCGCGCCCAGCACCTGCCCGGCGAGCAGCACGGCCAGCGGTGCGGGCAGCACCCGGGACAGCAGCACCGCCGCCGCGCCGAGGACCAACAGCAGGCCGCTCAGCCGCAGCATCCGCCCCGGCCCGCGCCGCCCGGCGATGCCCGACAGCAGCGGGGTGCCGGCCGCCATGGCCAGCCCGTACGCGGTCATCAGCCAGGCCGCGGTGGAGTCCGCCACGTGCAGGTCCCGGGCGGCGGCCGGCAGTGCCAGGGCGGGCCCGGACACCCCCATGGCGGCGGGTGCGGCCAGGGCGGCCAGCAGTGCGGCGGTCCGGGTCGCCGTGGCGGCCGGCTGCGAGGTGCCGGGCTCCGATGCCCCGGAGCCGGTGCGTCCGGTGCGTTCGGTGACCGCGCTCATACCGGCATCCGGCCCATCCGGCCGGCCCGGAAGTCCCGCTCCGCCTGCCGCAGTTCGGCGGCGGTGTTCATCACGAACGGACCGCTGCGGGCCACCGGCTCGCCGATGGGGGCGCCGGCCAGCACCAGGACCTCGGCCGCCGCGCCCGGGGCGCGCACGCCGAACCGCTCCCCGTCGTGGTCGAAGACCGCGAGGTGGCCGTCGGGCAGGGCCACCCCGCCCGCGGCGGCCTCGCCGGTCATGACGTAGGCCATCGCGTTGTGCCCGGCCGGGGCGGTGAACTCGGCCGTGGCCCCGGCCGCGAGCCGGGCGTGCACGATCAGCACGGGCGTCCGGGTGGCGAACGGACCGGTCACGCCGTGGGTGGTGCCGGCGAGCACGGTCAGCTCGGCGCCCTCGGCGGTGGTCACCACCGGCAGGTCGGCCGCCTCGGCGTTGTGGCTGCGCGGCGGGGCGGACTTGAAGCGGGCCGGCAGGTTCACCCAGATCTGCAGCATGTGCTGGCGGCCGCCCTCGGCCAGGAACTCGGCCGTGGGCAGGGCCTCGTGGACGATGCCGGAGCCGGCGGTGAGCCACTGCACCCCGCCGGCCCGGACCACCGCCCGGTGGCCGCGGGAGTCGGCGTTGGCCACGTCCCCCTCGATGACGTACTGCACGGTCTCGAAGCCGCGGTGCGGGTGCGGCGGAGCGCCCTTGGCCTCGCCCGGGCCGAGGTCGACCGGACCGACCTGATCGACCATCAGGAACGGGTCGATGAAGGGGATCTCCTCGGTGGGGAAGGGGCGGCGGACCGGGAAGCCGGCGCCCTCCAGGGTGTGGAACGGGCGGCCGGTGCGGGCGAGCGAGCGCACGGCTGAGGCGGCGGGGACGGCGGGAGCGGCGAGGGCGAACTCGGAAGTCGTCATGCCAAGAATGAACTACACGATTCAGTTCACTGTCAAGACTGAACTGTTTGGTTGACAGACTGAACTGAGCGGTTTAGCTTTCTGGTCGTCGGGGCCGGCACCGCGTCCCGACGGGCGGCGACGGCCCCACCCGTCGCCGCCCCCACCACCCCTGCACCCAGGAGCCCCGCCATGACCACGTCCCGGATCTTCGCCCTCTCCGGCTCGCTCCGCGCCGACTCGCACAACACCCGACTGCTGCGCGCCGCGCAGAAGTTCAACCCCGGCGGCCAGGAGATCGAGATCTACGAGGGGCTGCGCGAGATTCCCCCGTATGACTACGACCTGGACACCCTCGAGACGCGCCCCGCCGTCGTCACCGACCTGCGCCACCGGGTGCGGGAGGCCGACGGCCTGCTCATCGCCACCCCGGAGTTCAACTACTCGGTCCCCGGCGTGCTCAAGAACGCCCTCGACTGGCTGAGCACCGACTGGACCCGGACCGAGGGCGTGCCGCTCGCCCGCAAGCCCGTCGCCGTGATGGGCGCCGCCCCCACCAACTTCGGCACCGTCCGCGCCCAGTTGGCCCTCCGGCAGATGCTCGTCTGCACCGACAGTGACGTCGTCGTGAAGCCCGAGGTGATCGTGTTCCGGTCGCAGGACCGCTTCGACGACCAGGGCAACCTCGCCGACGAGGGCACCATCGAGCTGCTTCAGGCACTGCTGACCGCCCTCCAGGAGAAGATCGACGCCGGGCGCACGCGCTGACCCGGACCGGGCCGGCCACCTGCCGCCGGCGGGGTTCACGGCCCGCCGGCCGCCTCCTGCGGCACCGGTCCGGCCGCCGGCGCCGTCATCCGCACGAGGTCCGCGTCGAGGGCGTCCAGCCAGGCCAGCGCGGCGAAGTAGCGCGCCGGAGCGGTCTCGTCCGGGTCCGCCGCCGGGACGCCCGGGACCACCGGCACCTGCGGCGGGCCCCCGGCCGGAGCGGCCCGCAGGGCGCGGACGGCCGCTGCCCCGGCCGTGGCCCGCAACCGGCCGGCCACGTCCTCGGCCCGGGCCCGCAGCCGCTCGCCCTGCGACGGCTCCGGCGCCGGGCCGCCCCGGCCCAGCAACCGCCGGGAACCCCACAGGACGTGGTGGCCGGTGATCATGGCCGCCTGCCAGTCCGCCCCGCCGACGGCCCGGCCCGGCGGCTCGCTCTGGTGCTCCGCGAACGCCGACTCCGACAGCGACAGGGCCAGTTGGAGCTCCTGGTCCTGCGGAATCCGGCCCGGCGCGCCGGCCGCCACCGCGGCCGCCGTCCCCACCACCGTCTCGGCCGCCCGGGTCAGCAGCACCGCCACCGCCCGGTGCAGCTCCTGCTGCGCCCCGCGCGGCCAGGCCAGCAGACCGAAGACCACGCCCAGCAGGCTGCCCAACGCCACGTCCATGATCCTGACCTCGGCCAGCCGCCAGCTCACCGGCGCCAGTTGCGCGAACACGAACGCCACCACCAGCGTGAACATCCCCTGCGCCCAGCCCACCCCGCGCACCGGCCCGACCCGGAACGCCACCAGCATCACCACCGGCAGGGCCACCGCGTACACCGTCGTGTGCCCTCCGACCAGGAACAGCACCCCGGCGGTCAGCAGCGCACCGACCAGCGTGCCGGTCAGCGCCTTGCGGACGGTCGCCCCGGTCTGGGCGGCGGTGGTCCGGGTCAGCGAGAGCACCGCCAGCATCGCCCAGAAGCCGTGCGGCAGGGACTCCACCCCGGCCACCGTGCGCGCCGCCCCCAGCGCCAGGCCCAGCCGGACGGCGTTCTGGAAGTACACCGAGCGGGGCCCGGCGTGCGCCGCCAGCCGGTGCCACCACAGCCGCGGCGCGCGCTGCCCGGCGTACCAGAACCGGCCCGGCTCGGTCTCGGCCGGCGGCCGGGCGTGCCGCCCCCGCACCGCCAGGTCGGCGGCCGTGCACAGCGCGGCGGCCGCGTCCGCCAGCTCCAGCAGCGCCGCCCGGCGCCGCCCGCGCGCGGCCCCGGTCCGCGCCGCGTCCGAGGCCACCACCTCCTCGCGGACCCGCCGCAGCCCCTCGGCCGCCCCGGGCCCCGGGGTCCCGCCGGTCAGCACCTGCGCCGTCTCGGCCGCCGCGGCGGCGACGGCCCCCAGCACCTCGGTCCGCTGCCCGGTCGGGGCCCGGCCCGGCGGGGGCGGCGGCAGGTCCGTCAGCCGGCCCAGGAGGGTGCGGGTGGCCAATCCCGCATGGGCCAGCGCGCGGTCCCGCAGCCCCGGGCCCGCCGGCCGCTCGGCCGGGTCCACCAGCGAGGGCCGCACCGACTGCCCGGCGGCCCGGGCCGCCGCGACCGAGCCCGCGGAGAGTGTGTACGGGGCCGCCTCCAGCTCCGTCGCGCAGCGGGCCGCGGTGGCGGCCGCGGCGGCGGCCAGCTCCCGGTACGGCGTCCCCCGCGGCTCGGGCAGCAGGAAGGCCTCGGCCAGGATCAGCAGGACCAGGCCGAAGGCGGCGCCCGCGAGCCGTTCCCCGAGCGTGCCCGGTGCGTACGGCGGGAAGCTCGGCAGGATGTACAGCAGCTGGAGCCCGGGCGCGGCGCCGGCGGCGCGCGGGCCCGCCACCGCCGCGAAGGCCAGCAGGAAGCCGACCGCCAGCATGCCCGCCACCGCGGTCCAGGTCCGGACGGCCAGGAAGGTCCCGGCCACCACCAGCACCCCGGCCACCGGAGCCGCCCGGACCAGCACCCGGGCCCGCTGCGGGCCGGTACCGGGCACGTGCGAGAGGGCCGCCATCGAGACCGCGGTGAACAGCGCGTAGGTGGCCGCCACCGGCCGGTCCAGCCCGTACAGGCACACGAAGAAGCCGGCACAGGCGGCGGCGGTGGTGCGCACCGCCCGCCGCGTCACCTGCCGGGGACCCCGGCCGGCGCCCGCGTCACGATCGGTGCCCATGCCTCCATGGTCGAGCCGGTCCGACAGGGCCACCACCGGGCCCCGCGCGGCCTACGTGCGGAACACCAGCAGCCCGTCCGGGGGGAAGGCGGCGCAGGCACCGGGCCCGGCGAGGCCGGGCGGGTCCGGGAGCCGGACGGCCGTGTAGGTGTGCGGGAGGGCGAGCGCGGGCTCGCCGGGACCGGGGGCGGGGTCGGGGGCGAACAGGTACAGGGCGTCGCCCGCGGCCTCGGTGGCCAGGTGGGGCCCGGGGGAGACGGCGAAGGCGGCCTGCCGGATGGCCCCGGCGGTCACCAGCGGGGTGCGGAAGGTGCGCCGCATCCGGTCGAAGGCGGCCGGGCTGATCCGCCGGTCCGCGGGCGCGGCGGGCTCCGCCGGGGGCCGGCCCGGGCCGGCCCCGCCCGCCGGGCCCGGTTCCGCGGGCGGTCCCTGGCCGGGGAGTTTCGCCCCCGCCAGGAGCAGGGTGAGGAGGACCGGCACGGCCTTGGCGGTCAGGGCGCGGGTGGCGTCCCGCAGCCGGTGGGCGCTGCCGTGGGGCAGCGAGAGCGCGAGGCTGCCGGCCCCGGCGCCGACGGTGATGGGCACGGCGGCGCAGACCGTGTGCGGGGAGTACTCGCGCAGGTCGAAGACCGGGTCGTTGAGGGTGATCCGGTCCAGCCGGTCGAGGAGCACCCGGGGGCTGGTGATGGTGCGCCGGGTGAGCCGGGCGGCGCGGTGCCGGACCAGGTGGTCGGCCCGCCGGCCGCGGTCGAGCTGGGTCAGCAGGCACTTGCCCACGGCGCTGGCGTGCGCGGCGGAGCGGAAGTCCACCCACTCGTGCACGGCCGGGGTGACCGGGCCGTCGGCCATCTGCGTGATGTGCACCTCGCCGTCGTGGTACCGGCTCAGGTAGACGGCGGCGCCGACGCTGTCCCGGGCCAGCGCCAGGGTGTGCTGGAGCTGGCGGTTGGTGCCGCCGGTGACGCCGAGCCGCTGCAGGGCCGGACCGGGGGCGTAGACCCGGCGGCCGTCCACCCGGGTGGCGAACTCCTCCTCGACCAGCATCTGCACGATCCCGGTCAACTGCCCTCCCGGCAGCTCGGATTCGCGGCGCAGCTGGCCGAAGGTCACGCCCAGCGGGTGCCGGGCGAGGACCTGTACGACCTGCTCGGCGGTGCGGGCCTGGCGCAGCGCGTCGCTGTGCTCGGCGGCGGGTGCCGGCTCCGCGCGGGGTCCGCACGGGGCCGACCGGACCGTGGCGGAGGGCCGGGCCGGGCCGGCGGCCGTCCCGGGGTCCGCTCCCTCGCCGGGGCCGGCGGCGCGGGCCGCGACGTAGGGCGGGATCTGCGGTTCGACGATCTCCCGGACCGCCGCCGGGAGGGCCGGGGCGGGGGCGGGCACGGGGCCGAGCAGCTCGTCCTCGTACTCGCGGACGTGGGCCAGCAGGGTGGGCGGCAGCGGCCGGCGGGCCTTGGCCTCGCCGTACCGGCCCCAGCGGCGCAGCGGGTCGAAGACCCCGGTGGCCAGCTCCTGCGCCCAGTGGCCGGCGTCGCCGTACTCGCCGTGCCGGGAGTGGTCGAGGAAGAGGCAGTACGCGGCCGGACGGCTGCCGGCCCCGGCGGCGAACCGCCACCAGAAGGGCGCACCCTCGTGCCCGAGGAGGTGCAGCAGGCAGGCGTAGACCAGGACGCCGCCCGGATCGCCGGGGCCCCTGACGACGAGGGAGTGCAGGAGGTCCCCGGAGTCCGCGCCGAAGACGGTGCGCAGTGCGGCGGTGTTCAGGGCCCGCCGGGCCTCGTCGGCGTCGGCCGGGTGGTCCAGCCGCGGATCGGGCCAGGTGGCCCGGCCGGGCACCGGGGCCGCCGTCTCGGGGCCCGGCTCCGGCAGGTCGGCCAGGGCGCGCGGGGTGCGGCCGCGCGGCCCAGGCGGCCGGGTGCCCGCGGACCGGCGGCCGAGCAGCCGCTGCTGGGCCTGGGCGAGGTCGTAGCCGGGGTACCGGTCGGGGATCTGCGGCCGGACGAACAGGCCCCGCAGACGGTCGGCGAACTGGTCCTTCATGCTCTGACCTTCCCGTCTCCGTGGGGGTTCGTCCCGTCTCCGTGCGGGTGGCCGGGGGCGTCGAGCATCTGGAGCAACCGGGCGCGGGCCCGGCGCAGTTGCGAGCGGACCGTGCCTTCGTCGCAGCCCATGACCCGGGCCGTCTCGCGGGTGTCGCAGTCGAGGCCGTAGTACAGGACCACGGCGTCCCGCTGGCGCTCGCTCAGGCGTCTGACGGCCGTGTAGAAGTGGATGGTGCCGGTCAGGACCTCGTAGGCGTCGGCGCCGTCCCCGAGGGCGGCTTCGAAGGCCGCGACGTCGGCGGGCTCGGGCCGGCGCCGACGGGCCCGCTGCTGGTCGATGATGCGCCGCTTGAGGATGGTCCAGGCGTACCTCTCCGGGTGCTCCATCCCGAGCATGCGCCGCCAACAGCCCATGATCTTCTCGAAGGTGAGGTCGACGGCCTCCTCGGCGTCGCCGTCCGAGCCCAGTTCGAGGTAGGCGAAGCGCAGGTAGAGCTTGTGCCGGTCCTCGTGGAAGGCCCAGAAGGACTTCCGGTCGGCCTCGGTCCACCCCTGCATCGCCGGGTCGTGACCGGGGGCCCCGAAAGGGTCCCCGGTGCTGCCGGTCTCCTCCGGCATGCCGTACGTCACCGCGCCACCCCGCTCCGAGGCACCGGCACAGCGGTCAGGTACTGCACGGGCCCCTCCCAAGTCACGTCGAAGGTGCGCCGCCCCCCCTTCCCCGAACGGCGCGGAGGCGCGCGCCTCCACCTATACAGCGTCTGGGAGCCCGCAGAATGTGCAGCCCAAAATCGATCAGTTCCGAAGCGCCAACCGGTAACGGGTCGCGCACATACGGACATTCGAGGGCCGGGGCGCGCGCCCCGGCGGGCCAGGGGGCGTGCCGTGGGCGACTCTGGACGGGAGGCCGCGCCGAAGGGGCCGCGGAACGCGTGAGGAGCCGCTGCTGTGAACTGGACGTTGGAAGTGGTCCCGGTACCCGTCACCGACATGGACCGGGCGAAGGAGTTCTACGCCGACAAGGTCGGCTTCGCCGTGGACCTCGACGACGAGGTGGCCCCCGGGGTGCGGATCATCCAGCTGACCCCGCCGGGCTCGCGCTGCTCGGTGGCGCTGCTGGAGGGGATGCCCCCGGCGCCGGGGGCGAGGACGACGGCACCGGGCGGGCTGCACGGGCTCCAGCTCTGCGTGACGGACATCGAGACGGCCCGGGAGGAGCTGGTGGCCCGCGGGGTCGATGTCTCCCCGGTCCGGAACCTGGGCGCGAGCGGCTGGCAGGAGGGCAAGGGCGGCACCTGGAACTCGTTCCTGACCTTCGAGGACCCGGACGGGAACGGCTGGGTGGTGCAGGAGGCGCCCTCGGAACTGTCGGAGCGCTGAGCCGCGCGCCGGCTCCCCGCGGACCCGCGGGGAGCCGGCGCGGGCGTCAGGAGGGCTTGACCGAGGAGTAGGCGGTGACCGTCACCTTGTTGTCGCACTCCGCGAACTGGCCGTCGTCCATGGCGATCTGGTGCTTTCCGGCCCCGGGCACGCCCACGACCAGCGTCGGGAAGACCACCGGGGTGCTGCCCGAGACGCAGTAACCGTCCGCCTCGCCCTGGACGTTGACGAAGGTCAGCTTGGTCCAGGCGCGGCCGCCCGGGGCGAGGGCGACCTCGGCGGCCGCGCCCTTCTGGGTGGTGGCCAGCGGGACGTTCTTGTCGGGGGAGCCGTTGCCGGCGCCGGCCACGGTCGGGAAGCCCTGGACGGTGCAGGGCGCGCTTGAGGTGTTCGTCACGGAGACGATCACGGCGCCCGTGCCGGTGCCGGTGGGGCGGTCGTCGGCCTGGTGGGCGTCCGACAGCGTGACCGCCGCCTGGGTACAGGGCGCGCTGCCGGGGCCGGGCTCGGTGGCCGGTGCGGTGGGCTTCTTGCCGCCGCTGCCGCCGGAGGTGCCCGAGCCGCCGGAGGTGCCTCCCGAGGTGCCGGAGCCGCCGGTGGCGGCCGAGCCGCCGTCGGTGGGCTTCGGCGCGACCGGCGCCGAGGTCACCGGCGAGGCGGTCGGCTCCTCGGCCGCGCCGTCGTCACCGGACGGAGTGCACCCCGTCATCACGGTGGCGGCGGCCACGGCCGCCACCAGCATCGCCGCGGACCGGCGGATTCGTGCGTACTGCATGGGTGCTCCCGAGGCTCACGACCGGCACCACACCGGCACTCGCGTGGACGTACATGGCGCCGCGCCCGGGCCGGGTTCCCCGATCCGGAGCCTGTGGCGGTTCCGTGACGTGATCATGACGGCGCGGCGACCGGGGGGCCCGAGGCGCGCCCGGGGGTCACCCGTCCGTGGGGCAAGTGCACCCTTGGGGAGGGGCGTTGGCGGGTGGCGGGGCCCGGCCGGTCCGCCGCGCCCGGTCCGCCGCCCCGACGACCGATTTGTTCAAGACCGGCGGCCCGGCCGCGCCCTACGGTGGCGACATGACTCCACGCATCGACCTGATCGGCCTGGTCGTCTCCGACATGGCCGCCTCCCTCGCCTTCTACCGCCGCCTCGGCTTCGACCTGCCCCCGGAGGCGGACGGCGAGCCGCACGTCGAGGCGGCACTGCCCGGCGGTCTGCGGATCGCCTGGGACACCGAGGCCGTCATCCGCTCCTTCGACCCCTCCTGGACCCGCCCCCAGGGCGGCGAGCGGTGCGTGCTGGCCTTCCGCTGCGACGACCCCGCGGGCGTCGACGCCCTGTACGACGAGCTGACCGGAGCCGGGTACCGGGGCCACCTCAAGCCCTGGGACGCCTTCTGGGGGCAGCGCTACGCGGTGGTGCTCGACCCGGACGGCGCCGGGGTCTCGCTGTTCGCCGACCGGTAGGCGCCCGGGGTGGTCCCGGCCAGCTCCCGGAACTCCCGGTTCAGGTGCGCCTGGTCGGCGCAGCCGACGGCCGCGGCGATCTCCACGGCCGGCAGCCCGCGCCGGACCAGCGCCAGCGCGCGGCGCAGCCGCAGCACCCGCGCCAGCGTCTTGGGCCCGTAGCCGAAGGCGGCCAGGGAGCGGCGGTGCAGCTGCCTGGCCCCCAGCCCCACCGCCCCGGCCGCCTCGGCGACGCTCCGGCCGGCCGCGAGCCCGGCCACGATCGCCCCGGCCAGCGGGTCCGGCGGGGGCGCCCCGGCGGCGAGGGCGGCGGCCAGCGCTTCCAGGGCCCGCCCCGGCTCGCCGGTGCCCTCCGCGGCCCGCGCGCGAGCGGCGGCCCCGGCCACCGCGCCGGCCGGCCCGCTCCGCAGGACGTCCGCCAGCGGCACCCGCCGGTCCAGCAGCTCGTACGCCGGTACGCCGAGCAGCGCGGGGGCGGTCCCCGGCGGCAGCCGCACCCCGGCGAACCGGGCGGCGGCCAGGTCGCCCTGGGTGTGCGGCCGGCTGTCCGTACCGGCGACCCACAGCTCGCCGTCGGCCCAGATCAGGTCCATGCAGCCGTCCGGCAGCACCGCCCCGGGCACCCCGGCGACCGGCTCGGCCCGCCACACCACCGCCCCCGGCAGCAGCAGCGACGGCCGTTCCTCGTACATGCCCTCCAGCGTAGGCCCGGCACGCCGGGGGCGGCCGGCCGGAAGGCGCGCCCCGGGGGCGTGCCCGTCAGACGGGAAGGTGCCAGAGCTGGTTCGAGGTGGCGTTGCAGTCCCAGATCTGCACGATGTTGCCGTTGGTGCTGTCGAAGCCCCGGACGTCCAGGCAGCGGCCGGACTTGGTGTTGACGATCGCGCCGTCGCTCCGCACCCACCACTGCTGGGCGATGTTGCCGTTGCAGGGGCCGGTGTGCACCTGCGTGCCGTTGCCGGTGCGGCCGTCCCAGATGTCCAGGCAGACGCCGACCGCGCGGATGGTGCCGTCGGCGCCGATCTTCCACCGCTGGTTGACGTTGCCGAGGCAGTCCCATATCTGGGTGGGCGTCTTGTTGGCCATGGCGGCGCCGCGCACGTCGAGGCACTTGCCCGCGAAGCCGGTGACCTGCCCGACCGGGCCGGCCGGTACCGCGGGGCCGAACGAGACGCCGCCGCCCCACCACATGCCCGCGCCGAAGCAGCTCGCGGAGGTGGTGGTGTCGCCCGTGACCCAGCCGCTGAACGCCGGCGAGAAGGTGTACGAGTAGGTGGTCCAGTCGTAGGTCGCGCAGGTGCCCCCGACGGTCCAGGTCTGCATCGGGTCCAGGCCGGTACAGGTGGCGGAGGAACCGGACTCGGTGCAGCTCCCGACGCCGCCGGGGCCCGGGACGGTCGCGGCGGCCCGTGGAGCGGCCGGGGCGGCTCTGCCGGGCGCGTCGGCGGCGTTGGCGGCGGGTGCGGTGAGCGCGGCGGCGGCCGCGAGCAGGGCGGTGGCTAACAGCGTGGCGGTACGGCGCATCGCAAGGTCCTCACGAAGACGGGAACGGGCCGACCCGCCTGTCGTGAACTCGTGGTGACGGTGCGACAGTTGTGCGGGTCGCGTGAAAGCCTCGGGCATGGACGGAGCATGGTCAACTACGCAGGGTGGAGATCACGCCAACGCTCGGTCGCCGGTCGCCGGTCGCCGGTCGCCGGTCGCCGGTCGCCGGTCGCCGGGCGGCGGCCGGTGGTGGGCCGGTGGACGCCCGGCCGCGGTCAGGCCGGTACCGGGGCCAGGGCGTACAGGCGCTCCAGGCGCAGCCGGGTCTCCTCGTCCTGGGGGACGTACGTGACCAGCCGGGGTCCGGCCGCCGGGCCCAGCCACAGGTCGGTGTGCATCAGGTGCAGCAGGCCCACGTGGGCGTTGCGGATGTACTTCTCCTTGCCGCCCGGTCCCACGACCTCATGGCGCGCCCAGACCTCGCGGAACTCGGGCGAGGCGGCCTCCAGCCGGGCCAGCAGCGTCTTCCAGGCGGGCTCGGCGAGGTGGTCGGCCATCGACGCGCGGAGCTTGGCGGCCAGCAGCCGGTGCACGTCCGGCATGTCCACGACGGCGGCCTGCCACTGCGGGTTGGTGAAGGCCAGCCAGACGCAGTTGCGCTCGGCCGGCTCGAGCCGGTCCAGATCGACCAGCAGCCGGGCGTACGTGGCGTTGTACGCGAGGATGTCGTAGCGGCTGTTCTGGACGCACGCGGGCAGCGGGTCCAGCCGGTCGAGCATGGCCCGCAGCGCCGGAGTGACGCTCGGGCAGGGGGTGTTGGGCGCCGGGTCGGCCGAACCGGCCAGCGAGAAGAGGTGCCGGCGCTCGCTGGAGTCCAGCAGCAGGGCGCGCGCCAGCGCGTCGAGGACCTGCGCGGACACCTGGATCTCCCGCGCCTGCTCCAGCCAGGTGTACCAGGTGACGCCGACGGCGGAGAGCTGGGCCACCTCCTCGCGGCGCAGCCCCGGGGTGCGCCGCCGGGGGCCGCGGACCAGGCCGACCTGCTCGGGGGTGATCCGCTCGCGGCGGCTGCGCAGGAACTCGGCGAGCTCGTGCCGGCGGATGTCGCTCTCGGGTGCCACAGACGTCATGGCACCAGGATGCCCCCTCGCTCAACCTGGTGCCAGGTACTTCGACTACCAGGATAAGGAGACTCTGGTACCAGGCTGAGAACTGGATCATCGTCATGGTGTGAACGAAACCACCGTACGTCCGACGCACCCGTCCGCCGTCCCGTCCACCACCCGGTCCGGGGGCCCGGCCACCACCCCAGCCCCGGCCCCGCACCCGGCCGCGGCCCCCACCCGGGGCACCCGTACCGCGGACTCCGTACCCTCGACCGCTCCCGCCGCCACCGCCGCCCTGCGGCCGCTCGGGCTCTTCACGGTCCTGCTCGGCGCCGCCCTGCCGCTGATCGACTTCTTCATCGTCAACGTGGCGCTGCCCGCCATCGACAAGGACCTCGCGGCCGGTCCGGCCATGCTGGAGCTGGTCGTCGGCGGGTACGGCCTGGCCTACTCCGTGCTGCTGGTACTCGGCGGCCGGCTCGGCGACACGGCCGGGCGCCGCCGCCTCTTCCTCATCGGCATGGCGGCCTTCGGCGTCACCTCCCTCGCCTGCGGCCTGGCCCCCACCGCCTGGACCCTGGTCGGCGCCCGGGTCGCCCAGGGCGCGGCGGCCGCGCTGATGCTCCCGCAGGTGCTCGCCACCATCCAGGCCACCACCCAGGGCCCCCGCCGGGCCCGCGCGATGAGCCTGTACGGCGCCACCGCGGGCCTGTCCATGGTCTTCGGGCAGATCCTCGGCGGCGTGCTGGTCGCGGCCGACGTGGCCGGTTCCGGCTGGCGCGCGGTGTTCCTGGTGAACGTGCCGGTCGTGGTCCTCGGCCTGCTGCTGGCCGTCCGGGCGGTCCCCGAGACCCGCTCCGACCGGCCCGCCTCCGTGGACGTACCCGGCACCCTCCTGCTGGCCGTCTCGCTACTGAGCCTGCTGCTGCCGCTGACCGAGGGGCGGGCGGCCGGCTGGCCGCTGTGGACCTGGTTCGCGCTGGCGGTCTTCCCGTTCGCCGCCACCGCCTTCTACGTCGTCGAGCGCCGGGCCGACCGGCGCGGCCGCACCCCGCTGGTCCCGCCCAGCCTGCTGCGGCTGGTGTCGCTGCGCCGGGGGCTCGCCATGCTGGTGCCCTTCTCGATCGGCTTCAGCGGTTTCATGTTCGTCATCGCGGTCGCCCTCCAGCAGGGCCTGCACCTCGGTCCGGTGGCCGCCGGACTGGCCCTGGTCCCGATGGCGGTGGCCTTCTTCGGCGCCTCGCTGGCCGGGCCCCGGCTGGTCGGCCGGTACGGCAGCCGGGTGGTGACCGCCGGCGGCGTGCTCCAGGCGGCGGGCATCGCGCTGGTCCTGCTCGCCGTGCACCGCGACTGGCCCGGCCTCGGGATCGCCGACCTCGCGCCGGGCGTGGCCCTGGCCGGCCTCGGGCAGGGTTTCCAACTGCCGGTCCTGATGCGGCTGATGCTCTCCGACGTCCCCACCGACCGGGCGGGCGTGGGCGGCGGCGTCATGGTCACCACCCAGCAGTCCTCGCTGGCCCTCGGCGTCGCGACGGTCGGCAGCCTCTTCCTCGCCGTCTCCGAATCGGCGGGGATGGGCACGGCGCTCGCGGTGAGTCTGGCGGTGCAGTTGGGGGCTATCGGGGTGACGGTGGGGCTTAGTCTGCGGTTGCCTCGGAGGGTGGGGTGAGGGGGGCTCCGCTTGACGTCCTGTCCCTCAAGCCCTGAGGCGGCCACAGGGCGGGCGGGCGTGGTGTGTGGGGCCCCTCGCCCCTTGACGCCCCGTGGCTGTCAGGCCCTGCGGCAGGCCCACCCCTGGGACTTCGCGGCTTCGCCGTGCCCTTCGGGCATCCCAGGCCCGGGCCTGCCTCCGGACCAGCCTGCCACCCCCGTCAAG